>NZ_JASJVC010000034.1:0-39133 GCF_035019905.1 Sphingomonas sp. 10B4
CCCCCCCCCCCCCCCCCCCCCCCCCCCCCCCCCCCCCCCCCCCCCCTTTTTTTTACAACCACAACACGCGATGTGTATAAGAGACAGAACCTATATCGTCGCCGAGAGCCCCGACGGCCTGATCCTCGTCGATCAGCACGCCGCGCACGAACGGCTCGTGCTCGAACGCATGCGCAAGGCGATGGCGAGCGGCGGCGTCGCCAGCCAAGCGCTGCTCCTCCCCGAAGTGATCGAACTCGACGAACCGGCTTGCGATCGGCTCGAAGCGCGCGCGGCCGAGCTTAGCGAATTCGGCCTCGATCTCGACCGCTTCGGCCCGCACGCGATGCTGGTGCGCGGCGTGCCCGCAATGCTCGGGCAAAGCGATGTTACCGGGCTCGTCACCGATCTCGCCGACGAACTCGCCGCGTTCGACGAGGCGCTGTCGCTGCGCGAACGGCTCGACCATGTCGCAGCGACGATGGCGTGCCACGGCTCGGTCCGCGCCGGGCGAATCCTGTCGGTTGCCGAGATGAACGCGCTCCTGCGCGAAATGGAGGTCACCCCGCATTCTGGGCAGTGCAACCACGGACGGCCGACCTGGGTCAAACTGGCACATGGCGATATCGAGAAGCTGTTCGGACGCAAATAGCGGGTCGGCCCGCCGCGCATCAACCGCTTTTCAACGCTTGGTCTGCTACCGCTCGCCCCGGAGGCGAGGATGTACAAGATCACGGTCGATCGCGGTCATGCGCTGGTCAAGATCGAGATGCGCGCGATGCTCGATGTCGCCGATAGCGCGCGGCTCGTGTCCGAGCTGATCGCGCAGATCACGGACGCGCGCCTCGCAAGCTATGCGCTGATCCTCGATATCGCGCAGTGTCCGATCCAGTCGCAGGAGATGATCGCCGCGATGGGCGAACATCTGACGAAGATGCAGCGCGTCCGCGCGATCGCGATCGTCACCGGCGCGATGCTCGCGCGGCTGCAGGTCCGCCGGATCTTCTCGCAGCCCTTCAACCGCTTCACTTCGACCTATGACGAGGCGTTGCGCTGGGTGCTGTCGGGTGTCGAGCCCGGCGGCGCCTCGACACCAGGGTGAAAGCAAGAAAGCTTTCCAAAAGCTGAACCTTTGCCGGGGTCGCGCATTCTAGAGGCAACCCCTGCAAAACAGTTCAGCAAAGCGATTCGCCCAATGGCCAAAGTTCTCCCGGTTGTCCTCGCCCTAATCCCGTTCGCAGCGCTCGTCGGCGCGTGCGCGGTGACAGGCTAAACCCCGCTCCGCTCCAGCCCCCTCTCCCCGGGGCGGAGACCAAGAAAAGGGCCGCCCGGATTGCTCCGGACGGCCCTTTTTTTGTCGACAGACGCTGCGAAGGCTTAGGCCTCTGCGGTCGCCTCGTCCGAAGTGTTCGACACTTCGGCGGTCGCACCAGGCTCGGCGTTGGGATCGTAATCCTCGACGAAACCGGCCTCGTCCTTCTCGAACATGGCTTCCATGACGTTGACGCCATCGGCCTGCATCTTCGCCTCTTCGGGCGAACGGGCGATATTGACCTTGATCGTCACGGCCACTTCCGGGTGGAGCGAAACCTTGACCTCATAGAGGCCGATCGCCTTGATCGGCTTGTTGAGCACGATCGCCGACTTCGGCACCTTGTGGCCTTCGGCCTCGAGCCCGTCGATGAGATCGCGAACCGCGACCGAACCGTAGAGCTGACCGGTGTTCGACGACTGACGGATCAGCGTCAGCGTGATGCCGTCGATCGTCTTGGCTTCGACCTCGGCCTCGGTGCGCTTCACAGCGTTGTCGGCCACGATCTTCTCGCGGTTCTTCTCGAAGACCTTGCGGTTGGCTTCGTTCGAACGGAGTGCCTTCTTGTTCGGCAGGAGGAAGTTGCGGGCGAACCCGTCCTTCACCTTGACGACGTCGCCGATGTTGCCGAGCTTCTCGACGCGTTCCAGCAGGATGATATCCATCTGTTGGGCCCCTTACTTAACGATGTAGGGCAGCAGGCCCAGATGGCGCGAACGCTTGATCGCCTGGGCGAGCTCACGCTGCTTCTTGCCGCTCACCGAGGTGATGCGGCTGGGAACGATCTTGCCACGCTCGGAGACGAAGCCCTGAAGCAACCGGACGTCCTTATAGTCGATCCGGGGGGCATCCTTGGCCGAGAACGGGCAGGACTTGCGGCGGCGGAAAAATGGGCGTGCCATTGTCTATAACTCCCTTATTCGCCGTCGAAGCTGCGGCGGGGGCGATCTTCACGATCACCACGGTCGGGACGATCGCCACGGCCTTCACGGCCGCCTTCGCGATCACCACGACGCTCACGGTCGCGGTCCGACTTGCGCATCATGACGCTCGGGCCTTCTTCCGAGGCATCGATCTTGACGGTCATGTAGCGGATGATGTCTTCGTTGATCTGCGTCTGGCGCTCCAGCTCGGCGATCACGTTGCCCGGGGCATCGATCTCGAGCATGACGTAATGCGCCTTGCGGTTCTTCGCGATCTTGTACGCGAGGCTGCGCAGACCCCAATTCTCGGTCTTGACGACCCGACCTTCGTTGTCGTTGACAATCTTGGTGGCGATTTCCGCCAGAGCGTCCACCTGCGCCTGTGCCAGATCCTGGCGCGCAAGGAACACGTGCTCGTATAGAGCCATGTGTCTCGTCTTTCATTCTTGGCCGATCGCTGACGCCCGCACCATGCGAGACGCCCCTCCGGCTATCTTCAGTAAATTGGCGTCTTCAATAGCAACCGGGGCGGAAAGCGTGCGCTCTCCACCCCGGTCGGTGTGCCATAGCGAAATCGCTGCGGAAGGCAAGCCTCCCGCGCCGGTTCGTGGGTCTTAGTTGAACGCGCCGCCAAGCACAGCGCCGATCAGGCCGCCGCTGAGTGCGACGAGGACGGCGTCGTTCCCCGAGCGCACCCAGTGATAGCCGCGCGGCGGGGCGTAGAGGCGACGGCCGCGATACTGGCGCCAATCGCGGATCTCCTGATAATTGTTGGCATAGCGGCGATCGAAGCGCTGGCCGCGCGCCCAGCGACGAGCTTGCTGCGGCCGGACGACGCGACGCTCTGTAACGAAGGTGCGGCCATTGGGCTGCTGACGGATCACCGTGGTGCGGCGCTCGTCGCGCTGCTGGGCCGATGCGCCGGTTGCGGCAAGCGGGCTCAGAATCGACGATGCAGCGAGGGCTGCGAGAATGATCTTGTTCATGATGAACTCCTTGTTTCGGACGGCGCCTTGACTCCCGGCGTCGAACCCAATCTAGGAAGCGTTTGTCGCGCATCCGTGACGACCAGAACCCGAAATGGTCGCAAAGTGTCCCGGCCGGAACGGTCCCGTTCAGCTTGGTCGCTGCCGTGGATGTTGCCCGCCCGGTTCTTGACGAGGCTTTGGCCGAGCGCCTAACCGCCCGGGCAAAGGAGTATCATGATGCGTGCGTTTATCTTCCCGGGGCAGGGCAGTCAGTCGGTCGGCATGGGCAAGGCTCTCGCCGAAGCCAGTGCGGTTGCGCGCGCGGTGTTCCAGGAAGTCGACGATGCGCTCGGTCAGCATCTCTTCCGGTTGATGTGCGATGGTCCCGAAGACCAGCTGCAGCTGACCGAGAATGCCCAGCCCGCGATCATGGCCAACGCCATCGCGACACTGCGCGTGCTGGAAGAGGAGGGCGGCGTGCGGCTTGCCGACAAGGCCGATTATGTCGCAGGCCATTCGCTCGGCGAATATAGCGCGCTGTGCGCCGCGGGAGCGATCGATCTGGCGACGACTGCCAAGCTGCTCAAGCTGCGCGGCCAGGCGATGCAGGCGGCGGTGCCGGTCGGCATCGGCGCGATGGCGGCGCTGCTCGGCGCCGACGTCGACAAGGCGCGCGCGATTGCCGAGGCGGCGGCCGAAGGCGAGGTGTGCACCGTCGCCAATGACAATGATCCGTCGCAGGTGGTGATCTCAGGGCATCGCGGCGCGATCGAGCGTGCGATCGCGCTTGCCAAGGAAATGGGCGCAAAGCGCGCGGTCTTGCTGCCGGTGTCGGCGCCGTTCCACTGCCCGCTGATGCAGCCTGCCGCCGATGCGATGGAGAAGGCGCTCGCCGAAGCGCGGATCGATGCGCCGCTGGTGCCGCTGTTCGCCAATGTCACGGCGGCGGCGGTCGGCGACCCCGACACCATCCGCCGGCTGTTGGTCGAGCAGGTGACCGGCATGGTGCGCTGGCGCGAATCGGTGCTGGCGCTGCAGGCGGCAGGCGTCGAGCGCTTCGTCGAATTCGGCGGCAAGGTGCTGACGCCTATGGTCAAGCGGATCGCGGGCGATGTCGAGGCGGTCAGCGTGGTGACGATGGACGATGTCGAGGCTTTGGTTAAGGTGCTTTAAGAAGGGGTTGTTCACGCGGAGACGCGGAGACGCGGAGAAGAGGTGCGGGACATCGACGAGATCAGTGGTGACGTGCTGAACGTTGCGGTGCGTTTGCATCGCGATCTCGGTCCCGGTCTCGGTCTCATGGAAAGCGTCTATGAGGCTTTGATGGCAGGGCGGCTGGCAAAGATGGGATACGCCGTCGCGAGACAGCAGCCAATCGACATTGATTTCGACGGCATGCGGTTCGAAGGCGCATTCAAGATCGACTTGATGGTCGATCAGCGATTGGTCGTCGAAATCAACTCGATCGAGCGATTGCTGCCTGTCCATGCAAAGCAACTGTTGACCTATCTGAGACTCACAAAGCAGCCCGTCGGGCTGCTTATCAATTTCGGCGGAGATACGCTCAAGGAGGTAATGCGCAGATTGGTGAACAACCACACCTCTGCGTCCTCTGCGCCTCTGCGCGAACCAATCAACCGTGGAGATTAAGAGATGTTCGACCTAACAGGCATGACCGCGCTCGTGACCGGGGCCTCCGGCGGGATCGGCTCGGCGATCGCTCAGGCGCTGGCCGCGCAGGGCGCGCGGCTCGCGGTTTCGGGCTCCAACGTCGCCAAGCTCGAGGCGTTTCGTGACAGCCTCGGCGGCGAGCATGTCGCGCTGCCGTGCGATCTGTCGGATGGTGCCGCGGTCGATGCGCTCGTGCCTGCGGCGGTCGAGGCGCTTGGCGGCAAGCTCGACATCCTCGTCAACAATGGCGGCATCACGCGCGACAATCTCGTGATGCGGATGAAGGACGACGAGTGGGATCAGGTGATCCGCGTCAATCTCGAGGCCGCCTTCCGCCTCGCGCGAGCGGCGGCGCGGCCGATGATGAAGGCGCGCTTCGGGCGAATCGTGTCGATCACTTCGGTCGTCGGGACGACCGGAAATCCGGGCCAGGCGAACTATGCCGCGTCGAAGGGCGCGCTCACCGCAATGTCGAAGGCGCTCGCGCAGGAGCTCGCCAGCCGCGGCATCACCGTCAACTGCGTCGCGCCCGGTTTCATCGCCTCGCCGATGACCGAAACGCTGCCCGATGCTCAGAAAGATGCGCTCAACGCCCGCATTCCCATGGGAAAAATGGGCGCGGGGGCAGACATCGGCGCGGCAGTGGTCTATCTCTCGAGCCGCGAGGCGGGCTACGTCACCGGACAGACACTGCACGTCAACGGCGGCATGGCCATGATCTAAAGGGGATCTGAGTGTCCCTACTTGCAAGCCTCGGACGCGCGTTCTACGTGCGTTCAGGAATTCCAACACCCCCATCGATAGAGGGACGAGACACATGAGCGAGACCGCAGACCGCGTTAAGAAAATCGTCGTCGAGCATCTCGGCGTTGAAGCCGACAAGGTGACCGAAGACGCGAGCTTCATCGACGATCTGGGCGCGGACAGCCTCGACATCGTCGAGCTCGTCATGGCCTTCGAAGAAGAATTCGAAGTCGAGATCCCCGACGATGCCGCCGAGAAGATCACGACCGTCAAGGACGCGATCACCTTCATCGACGAGCACAAGAGCTGAGCCTAGCGCTTTTAGCGCGGCCGCACGGCTGATGTACAGGAACGGCTCCCCGTCCCAGGGCAATGACCGGGGGTGGGGGGCCGTTCCCATTTACGAAGATCAAGAATTTACACGGAGATGGCCATGCGGCGTGTTGTCGTAACCGGACTGGGGCTCGTGACGCCGCTCGGCGCCGATGTCGAAACCGCCTGGGCGAATATTCTCGCGGCGAAATCGGGCGCGGGGACGATCACGCGCTTCGACGCGACCGATTATGCCTGCACGATCGCGTGCGAGGTCAAGCCCGCCGACCATCCCTACGGCTTCGACCCGAACAAGCGCGTCGACCACAAGGTTCAGCGCCAGGTCGACCCCTTCATCATCTACGGCATCGATGCCGCCGGCCAGGCGCTCGAGGATGCCGGCCTAATCGACATGACGCTCGAGCAGAAATATCGCGCGGGTTGCTCGATTGGCGCGGGCATCGGCGGTTTGCCGGGAATCGCCAGCGAATCGATCGTGTTGCACGAAAAGGGCCCGCGTCGCGTCAGCCCGCACTTTGTCCATGGTCGCCTCATCAACCTCATCACCGGGCAGGTGCAGATCAAATACGGCTTGATGGGCCCCAACCACGCCGTCGTCACCGCTTGCTCGACCGGCGCGCATTCGATCGGCGACGCCGCGCGGATGATCGCGATGGACGATGCCGACGTGATGCTGGCAGGCGGCGCCGAGGGTGCGATCTGCCCCTTGGGCATCGCCGGCTTCTCGCAGGCGCGCGCGCTGTCGACCAATTTCAACGCGACCCCCGAAAAGGGCAGCCGCCCGTACGACAAGGACCGCGACGGCTTCGTGATGGGCGAGGGCGCAGGCGTCGTCTGCCTCGAGGAATATGAGCATGCCAAGGCACGCGGCGCGAAGATCTATGCCGAGGTGATCGGCTACGGCCTGTCGGGCGACGCCTATCACGTCACCGCGCCGCATCCCGAGGGCTCGGGCGCGTTCCGGTCGATGGAAATGGCGATGCGCAAGTCGGGTCTCGAGCTCTCGGACATCGATTACATCAATGCGCACGGCACCTCGACCCCGCTCGGCGACGAGCTCGAGCTGAACGCAGTGCGCCGGCTGTTCGGCGACAATATCAAGACGATGTCGATGAGCTCGACCAAATCGGCGATCGGGCATCTGCTCGGCGGCGCGGGCGCAGTCGAGAGCATCTTCTGCATCCTCGCGATGCGCGACCAGATCGTCCCGCCGACGCTCAACCTCGACAATCCGAGCGACAATTGCGTGGGCGTCGACCTTGTGCCGCATGTCGCCAAGAAGCGGTCGGTCAAGGCGGTGCTCAACAATTCGTTCGGCTTCGGCGGGACGAATGCGAGCCTCGTCCTGCGCGCGATGTGACGACGCGCCGTGCGTCCGCCCAAACGCGGCGCGCGGCGGCCGGCGCGCGGTTCAACCCGGAGCAAGGATAGCGCCATGCGCAAGGTCGGGTGCCTGGGACTGCTGATTGGCCTAGCGGCGGTCGCCGCGTTGCTGATCGTCGTGCAGATGTGGGGCGGCCGCGGGCCGCTCGCGCGTCCGATCAGCGTACAGATCGCGCCGGGCAGCAGTCTGGCAGCGGCCTCGCTCGAGCTCGAGAAATCGGGCGCGATCGCGTCGGCGAGCCGTTTCCGCATGTTCGCCAAGGTCTTCGGGGCGGACTCGCCGATCAAGGCGGGCGAATATCGCATCCCGGCGCATCTCAGCCAGGCCGATATCCTCAAGGTGTTGCAGGGCACCAAGACGATCCAGCGTTTCGTGACGATCCCGGAGGGGTGGCCCGCGGTGATGGTCAAGGACGCCCTCGACCGCGCAACCGAGCTAAAAGGCAGCGTCGAGGTGCCGCCCGAGGGCAGCGTGCTGCCCGACAGCTATGCCTTCCAGCGCGGCGACGAGCGCAGCTTCATCCTCAAGCGGATGCAGAACGTGCGCAAACGCTACCTCGCCGCCGCCTGGGCGAAGCGCGCGCCGGGGCTCGCCGTGACGACGCCCGAGCAAGCGTTGATCCTCGCCTCGATCGTCGAGAAGGAAACCGGCAAGCCAAGCGAGCGTGCGATGGTTGCGGCGGTTTATTCGAACCGGTTGAAGCGCGGGATGATGCTGCAGGCCGACCCGACGATCATCTATCCGATCACCAAGGGGCGTCCGCTCGGACGCAAGATCCTGCTGTCCGAGGTGCATGCGGTGAACGCGTACAACACCTATGCGTTGGTCGGGCTGCCGGTCGGGCCGATCTGCAACCCTGGGCGCGCGTCGATCGATGCCGTGCTCAACCCCGCCAAGTCGAACGCGCTGTATTTCGTGGCGGACGGGTCGGGCGGGCATGTGTTTGCCGACACGCTCGAACAGCATAACGCCAATGTCGTGAAGTGGCGCGCGTATCGCGCGGCGCACGGGATCTAGCGGGGGGGCGGCGCGAGCCTGTCGACGATCGCCCTCTGACCAATCAGAGCGTCACCCCGGCCGTGTGCCGGGGTCTACCGGGCCGCACATCCTGCACGCGCAGATCGCGCATCTCGGTGGACCCCGGCACGAGGCCGGGGTGACGGGGAGGTCTTACCCGCGCAACCCGCTCGCAGCCCGCGCGATCGCCTCGACCTCTCCCATCGTCGCACCCTTGGGCGTGACCCAGCTGCCGCCGACGCACAGCACCGGCTTGAAGCTCAGCCACTCGGGCGCGCTTGTTTCGGTGATGCCGCCGGTCGGGCAGAAGCTGCACTGGTAGAAGGGCGCGGCCAGCGCCTTGAGCGCCTTTAACCCGCCATTCGCCTCGGCCGGGAAGAACTTGAAGTTGGTGAGGCCGAGGTCGAGCCCGATCATGATGTCGGCGGCGTTGGCGATGCCGGGCAGGAACGGCACGCCGCTCGCGATTATCGGCTTGGCGAGGCGCTCGGTCAGGCCGGGCGAGACGATGAACTCGGCCCCGGCATCGACCGCCTGCTTGAACTGATCGGGATTGACGACGGTGCCCGCGCCGACGATCGCGCCGGGCACCTTCTTCATCTCGGCGATCGCCTCGAGCGCGGCGGGGGTGCGCAGCGTGACTTCGAGCACCTTCAGGCCGCCGGCGACGAGCGCCTCGGCAAGCGGGCGCGCGGTCGCGGCATCGTCGATCACCAGCACGGGGATGACGGCGCTGGTGCGCATGATGTCGGTGATGGTCGTCATAGCGTATGCTCCTGGGCAAAGGCGGCAGCCGCGCCGAACAGGCCGGGCTGCGGATAGGTGATGAGTTTGACCGGGATCGCCGCCATCCGGCCCTGGAAGCGGCCCTTGGCGGCGAAGCGCTCGGCAAAACCCGATTTGCGGATATGGTCCTTGAGCCGCAGCCCGAGCCCGCCCGCGATGACGACGGCGTTCGAGCCGTGTGCCAGCGCGAGATCGCCCGCGACTGCACCGAGCGCCATGCAGAAGCGATCGAGCGCGGCGACCGCGAGGCTGTCGCCCTCGTCGAGCGCCGAACTCCAGATCGCCTTGTCGTCGAGCCGCGTGATCGAGCGATGCTCGATATGCGCGAGCGTCTCGTAGATCGCGACGATGCCGGGGCCCGAGACGACGCGCTCAGCCGACACACGCGTATAGGCGGTGCGCAGCCGCTTCACCATCGCATCCTCGATCGCGTCGAGCGGCGCGAAGTCGATATGCCCGCCTTCGGTTTCGAGCACGTGATAGCGCTCGGACGTGCGCAGCACTTGCGCGACACCGAGCCCGGTGCCGGGCCCGCAGACGGTGATCACGCCGTGCTCGGGGAAGGGTATGTCGGGACCGCACAGATGCAGGAAATCCCGGTGATCGACCTGCGCGACAGCCTGGCCGACCGCGCCGAAATCGTTGATCAGCACGAAGTCGTCGACGTGGAGCCGTTCCTTGATCAGCGGCGGGCGGATGACCCAGGGGTTGTTGGTCAGCTTGATCACGTCGCCGCTGATCGGCGAGGCGACCGCGATCGCGGCTGCACGCGGCAGCGGGCGGCCGACCTGCTGGCCGAACGCCTCCCAGGCGGTCTGGAAACCGGCATATTCGGCGGTCTTGAGCGTGACCGGCTCGCCGAGCGTGACGACCCGGCCCGTGTCGACCTCCGCGATCGCGAAGCGCGCGTGCGTGCCGCCGATATCGACCGAAACGACTTCCATTCTAATCCCCTCCAATATCTCGCATCGTGCGCGCTGCTGCGTTGGCCGCAGCGCGTGGGGCAATTACCAGCCCATACCCGTTAGCAGCGGCGATGCCCCGCGCTCGGCCTCGTTCGCATTGGCGCGGAACAGGCCGAACAGCTCGCGGCCCATGCCGTCGGCCTCGGGCGGCGCGGTCGCGGGCACGCGCGCGGCCCACTCGACCGGATTAACTAGCGCCTCCAGTACACCCGCTTCGGCGTCGAGCCGGATCATGTCGCCGTCGCGCACGCGCGACAGCGGACCGTCGCCGAGTGCCTCGGGCGAGCAATGGATCGCGGCCGGAACCTTGCCGCTCGCGCCCGACATGCGCCCGTCGGTGACGAGCGCGACGCGGTAACCCCGGTTCTGCAGCACGCCGAGCGCGGGCGTGAGCTTGTGCAGCTCGGGCATCCCGTTGGCGCGGGGGCCCTGGAAGCGCATCACCACGACGACGTCGCGCGTCAGCTCGCCCGCCTGGAAGGCGGCGAGCACCGCCGCCTGATCATGGAACACCGCCGCCGGCGCCTCGATCGTCCAGCGATCGCGCTCGACTGCGGAGACCTTGATGCACGCGCGACCGAGATTGCCGGTGAGGATGCGGAAGCCACCTTCGGGGGCGAACGGCGCGGCGGGGGTGCGGACGATCGTCTCGTCGCCGCTCGGGCCGGGATCGACCCAGCCGAGCGTGCCAGCGTCGTCGAGCCGTGGTTTGCGGCCGTAATCGGTCATGTCCGTGCCCGCGACGGTCATCAGGTCGCGGTGGAGCAGCCCGGCATCGGCGAGTTCGCGGATGACGTACGGCATCCCGCCGGCATCCTCGAAGCCGTTCACGTCGGCCGCGCCATTGGGATAGACGCGTGCGACGAGCGGGACGGCCTTCGACAGGCGATCGAAATCCTCCCAGTCGATCACGATCCCGGCGCACGCCGCGATCGCGGGCAAATGCAGCAGATGGTTGGTCGAGCCGCCGGTCGCGAGCAGGCCGATCGCCGCGTTGACGATCGCCTTTTCATCGACGCACAGGCCGATCGGTCGGTAGCTGTCGCCGTGCCAGCCGATCTGCGTGACGCGGTGGACCGCGGCGCGCGTCAGCTCCTGGCGGAGCTTGGTGCCGGGGTTGATGAAGGCGGCGCCGGGCATGTGCAGGCCCATCATCTCCATCATCATCTGGTTCGAATTGGCGGTGCCGAAGAAGGTGCAGGTGCCCTTCGAATGGTAGGCGCCGATCTCGGCCTCGAGCAACGCCTCGCGACCGACCTTGCCCTCGGCATAGGCTTCGCGAACCTCGACCTTGGCCTTGTTGGGAAGGCCCGACGGCATCGGACCCGCCGGGATCAGCACCATCGGCAGATGCCCGAAGCGCAGCGCGCCCATCAGCAGGCCCGGCACGATCTTGTCGCAGATGCCGAGCAGCGCCGCGCCCTCGAACATGCCGTGGCTGAGCGCGATCGCAGTCGACAGTGCGATCGTGTCGCGGCTGAACAGCGACAGCTCCATGCCCGCATACCCTTGCGTCACACCGTCGCACATCGCGGGAACGCCGCCCGCGACCTGCGCGGTCGCGCCGGCTTCGCGCGCCCAGACCTTCATCTGCTCGGGGTAGCGATAATACGGCGCGTGCGCCGAAAGCATGTCGTTGTACGAGGTGACGATCCCGATGTTCATCGCCTTGCCGGCGGTGAGCGCGGGGCGATCCTCCTCGGTGCCGGCATAGGCATGCGCGGCGTTGGCGCAGCCCATTGCGGGCCGCTCGATATGCGTGTCGCGCGCCCGGCCGATCAGCGCGAGATAGGCGTCGCGCGTCGGCTTCGAGCGAGTAATGATGCGGTCTGTGACGGCCGCGATTTCGGAATGGAGGGTCACGACAATCTTCCCGGGGAGGGGTTGGAGATCATTCGGCGGCCCAGTGAATATCCACCGGCAGCTCGGCATCGGCAAGCACGCGCCCGATCGGATATTTCGACGACGGACCCTGCTTGATCGCGGCCTCGATCACCGACTTCTTGGCGTCGCCCGTTACCGCGATGATCAACGCGCGCGCCGAGACGATCGCGGCGCGGCTGAGCGTGACGCGGGGAACCGGGGCTTCCTTCGGCAGCGGATCGGGCATTACGCCCAATGCGCGGCGCTCGTTCGGGCCCGACAGCGCTTCGTCATAATCGGGGCCGGGGAAGATCGACGCGGTGTGGCCGTCGGCGCCGACGCCGAGCAGGCACAAATCGAGCGGCCAGTGCAGATCCTGCATCAGCGCATCGGCCGAGCGGCCGGCGGCTTTGTAGTCGGCGGTCGCGGTCGGGACGATCGGCATGACGCGCGCGCCCTTCGGCAGGAACGCCTTGGCGATCATAGTAACGTTCGACAGCGGATCGCCGAGCGGCACGATGCGCTCGTCGACGGGGACGATCGTCACGCGCTTCCAGTCATGCTTGGCGGCGGCGAGCTTGGCGTAGATCGGGATCGGCGTCTTGCCGCCCGACAGTGCGATCACCGCCGCGCCGCGCGCGTCGATCGCGCTGTCGATGATGAAGCCGATGTCGCCGGCGACGGCCGCGGCCATCTCCTCGGCGTCTTCATAGTCCCACCATTCGATTTCGTGTTCGTCGCTCATGTCTCTTCTTCCTGATGACCCTCTCCCGCGAGCGGGAGAGGCTACGTAGACTTGGTCGCGCCTCTTCGGCGCGGCCTAGTCGAAGTCGGTGAGGGTCTTCTTTGCCCTCGTCGACGGAGGAAAGAAGGCCCTCACCCAACCCTCTCCCGCAAAGGCGGGAAAGGGCTTTGAAATAAACCTACTCGTCGAGCCAGGTCACACCGTCGCGCTCGGTCAGCGCGATCGCGGCGCTCGGGCCCCAGCTGCCCGAGGCATAGCTTTTGGGCTTCATGTCGTTCGCCACCCAGCCGGCGCGGATCGCGTCGATCCAGGTCCATTGCGCCTCAACCTCGTCGCGGCGGACGAACAGCGTCTGGTCGCCCTCGATCAGATCGAGCAGCAGCCGCTCATAGGCGATGCGCCGGCGCGAGCCCGCAAATTCGGCGTCGAGGCTGAGGTTGAGCGGCACTTCGCGCAGGCGGATGCCGTCGCGGTCGAGCCCTGGTTCCTTCGCCATCACCAGCAGCTGGACATATTCCTCGGGCTGCAGGCGGATCACCAGCACGTTGGGCTGGAGCAGCCCGCCACGGTTCGAGAACATCGAATGCGGCACGGGCTTGAACTGGATCGCGATCTCGGAGCGCCGCGTCGGCATGCGCTTGCCGGTACGCAGGTAGAAGGGCACGCCCTGCCAGCGCCAATTGTCGACATGAGCCTTGATCGCGACGAAGGTCTCGGTCGTCGAGGGCTTTTCGAGCTCGTCGATATACCCCTTGACGATCTCACCGCCGCTCGCGCCAGCGCCGTACTGGCCGGTGACGGTGTCGCGCGGCGCATCCTGCGGCTCGATCGTGCGCAGCGAGCGGAAGACCTTGGCCTTCTCGTCGCGGATCGCATTGCCGTCGAAGCGGGCAGGGGGCTCCATCGCGATCAGCGCGAGGAGCTGCAGCATGTGGTTGGCGACCATGTCGCGCAACGCGCCCGCGCCGTCGTAATAAGCCGCGCGCTCCTCGAGCCCGACGGTTTCCGAGATCGTGATCTGGACGTTGTCGATGCCGCGCGCATTCCACACCGGCTCGAAGAACGAATTGCCGAAGCGCAAGGCGAGGATGTTCTGCACCGTCTCCTTGCCGAGATAGTGATCGATCCGGAAGATCCGCTCTTCGGGGAAGGCGGTCGCGACGGTGTCGTTGATCTCGCGGCTCGACGCGAGGTCGTAGCCGAGCGGCTTTTCGAGCCCGATGCGGACGGTCTCTCCGGCGAGGCCCGCCGAGTCGAGCCCGCGGATCACCGCTTCGAACAGCGACGGCGCGGTCGACAGGAAGATCGCGAGACCGCCGGCGACGTCGCCGACCTTGGCGGCGAGTTCCTTGTAATGCGCCATGTCGGTCGCATCGAGCGCCTGGTACTGGACGCGCTCGAGGAACGACTTGATCGCCTTGGCGTCCATCCGGTCCTTGGGGACGAACTTCTCGAGCGCTTCCTTGGCGAACTTGCGATAGCTCTCGTCGCTATTCTCCGAGCGCGCAGTGCCGGTGATCGTCAGCCCTTCGGGGAGGAGGCCGTCGGCATGCAGGCCATAGAGCGAGGGCAACAACATGCGCTGCGCAAGGTCGCCGGTCGCGCCGAACAGAAGGAGTTTGCCGACGGGCGTGCGATTGGCCATGCGAAATTCGAGCTCCTGGGGAAGGCATCACCTAGGGAACGCCGGACGTCCCGCCAAGCTGAAACCTTGCGTTACACAGTGAGGCCGGCGAGCGGATCGAGCCCGGCCATGATGTTGAGATTCTGCACGGCGGCGCCCGCCGCGCCCTTGCCGAGATTGTCGAGCGTCGCGATCAGCCGTGCCTGCCCGGTCTCGGCATTGCCGCAGACGCGCAGCGTCAGCCGATCGGTGCCGGCGTCATCCTCGATCTGCACTGCGGACGCATCGCCATCGGCGATTCGGATCAGCCCGCCCTCGGGATAGGCCTCGCGTAACGCGGTTTCGCACGCGAGCAAGGTCGGACGGCGCGGAAAACGATACAGCGCAAGCGGCACCTCGACGCTCATCCCGCGATAGGTGTTGGCGACCGACGGGGTGAAGATCGGCGGATGTTCGAGCCGGGCATGCTTCTGCATCTCGGGCACATGCTTGTGCGCAAGCCCAAGCGCATAGGCGCGCGTGGCCGGGGGCGGATTCACGCCCTCATATTCGGCGATCATCGCCTTGCCGCCGCCCGAATAGCCCGACACGGCGTTGACGGTGATTCCCCAATCGACCGGCACCAGCCCGGCGCGGACGAGCGGACGCAGCAAGGCAAGAAAACCCGTCGGATAGCAGCCAGGATTGGAGACGCGTTTTGCCTCGGCGATCGCATTTGCCTGGCCGGGCTCGACCTCGGCAAAGCCGTAGGTCCAGCCCTCGGCGACGCGGAACGCGGTCGAGGCGTCGATCACGCGCGTGCGGCTATTGGCGATGAGCGAAACCGCCTCGCGCGCGGCATCGTCGGGCAGGCACAGGATCACGAAGTCGCTGTCATTCAGCGCCTCGGCGCGCGCCACCGGGTCCTTGCGCCGCGCTTCGTCGAGCAGCACGATCGCGATGTCATCGCGTCCGGCGAGCCGTTCACGGATCTCGAGACCCGTGGTGCCGGCGGCGCCGTCGATGAAGACCGAAACGCTCATGCGGCAGGCCAGGACAGCGTGTCGGCATCGACATAGCCGACGAGTCCCGCGCCCGGCGCAAGCCCCCAGGCGCGGCCTTTGACGAATTCGAGCACTTCGAACACATCGCCCGTCTTGAGATCGGTCAGCACGGCAGACTCCGGATCAGCGCCTTCTCGGAGGCCAGTAGCGCTGATCACGATGCGTTGCACGCACGAAGCATAATGCGGCGCGAAGACGCGATCGGCCAAGCGGATGTCGGCGAGGTCGCGGCGCACGGCGTGTGTGCGCGGATCGAGCTCGACCGACTGCCCGCTGAGCGCAAAGCTCCTACGCGGCGGCGTGCCGGACGATCCGCTGTCGTGCGGGTTGGGGCGTGGTGTCGCCGATAAATTGGCCGAAATCGTCAAGAAAACTTGCCCCCTCGGACGTACGCGCAACAAAGATGTTACGCTTGTCATTGTCGTCCCGTTGGCGGCGCAGATAGCCCAGGGTACCGAGCCTGTTCAAGGCGCGCGTGACAACGGGTTTAGAGACGTTGAGCATCGCCGCCAGCCCGCGCACCGTATGCGGCCCTGGTTTGAGATACACTACCAGCAGAAGTGCCATCTGGCGATTGGTCAGATCAGGTTCACCCGACCGGACATAATCGACCAGTGTATGCATCCAGTCGGCAAGCGCATGATCTGTCTGTATCGCCACAGCTAGTGTCCGCAAATAACTCGGTAACCCCCACCAGCGGGGATATTCCTGGTCCACTAACGTTCCGGGAAGCCACAGGTTTCAGTTCGATAGCGAAATGTGACGGACAGGTTGCGATAACGGTCGTTGCGCGCGCGGTTGATCGCGCG
Source organism: Sphingomonas sp. 10B4 (assembly GCF_035019905.1). Taxonomy (NCBI): domain Bacteria; kingdom Pseudomonadati; phylum Pseudomonadota; class Alphaproteobacteria; order Sphingomonadales; family Sphingomonadaceae; genus Sphingomonas; species Sphingomonas sp. 10B4. Next base: position 16,167 of record NZ_JASJVC010000034.1, read on the forward strand.
GCTTACCTCGCCTATGTGCCCGGCTTCGCTGTCAAAGCGCCCCCAAGGAATCAGCCCGCTTCATGTTTCTGTTCCAGTTTCTCCTCGTGGTCCATTTCGTCATCGCTCTCGGGCTGGTGACGGTCGTCCTGATGCAGCGATCCGAGGGCGGCGGGCTCGGCATGGGTGGGAGCCCGGCCGGTTTGATGTCGGCGCGCGGGGCAGCGGATTTCCTGACGCGCGCGACTTCGATCCTTGGCGGTCTGTTCATCGCGCTCAGCATCCTGCTCGCGGTGCTCGCGGCGCAGGGCAAGTCGGTCAAGGTCGACGCCAGCGCCAAGCCGGCTGCGGTCACCGCGCCGGTCCAGGCGCCAGTCGCGCCGGGCGATCCCAACGTGCCGTTCGCCTCGGGCGCGCGCAGTGCGCTGCAGGCCGCGCCGAACAGCGCGGCGCCGGTCGGCAACACGTCGGTTCCGCTCGCACAGTAAACCGACCGGGTCCCTTCGCGCGCGGCTCGATCGGTCGCGCTAATCCACCATTTCCCGGAGTCGCGCGCTTGCCGCGCCACCCCGTTTGACGCTAGGCCTTTTCTCCCATGGCGCGGTTCATCTTTATCACCGGCGGCGTGGTCTCCTCGCTCGGCAAGGGTCTCATGGCAGCGAGCCTCGCGGCTCTGCTGCAAGCGCGCGGCTACCGCGTGCGGATTCGCAAGTTCGACCCCTATCTCAACGTCGATCCCGGCACGATGTCGCCCTACCAGCACGGCGAAGTCTATGTCACCGACGACGGGGCCGAGACCGACCTCGATCTCGGGCATTATGAACGCTTTACCGGCGTCGCCTCGCGCCAGTCGGACAACGTTACGAGCGGGCGGATCTATCAACAGATCATCACGCGCGAGCGGCGCGGCGATTATCTCGGCGCGACCGTTCAGGTCATCCCGCACGTCACCGACGCGATCAAGGAATTCGCGCAAGACCAGACCGACGATCTCGATTTCGTACTGTGCGAGATCGGCGGCACCGTCGGCGACATCGAGTCGCTGCCCTTCATCGAAGCCATTCGCCAGCTCCGCAACGATCTCGGCCGCGGCAATTCGGTCAGCATCCACGTCACGCTGGTGCCGTACATCGCGGCGGCCGGCGAGCTGAAGACCAAGCCCACGCAGCATTCGGTGCGCGAGCTGGCAGCCCTCGGCGTCCAGCCCGACGTGCTGGTGTGCCGCTGCGAGCAGCCTTTGCCCGACAGCGACCGCGCGAAGATCGCGTTGTTCTGCAACGTTCCCAAGGAAGCCGTCATCCCGGCGCTCGACGCCAAGAGCATCTATGCGGTGCCGGTGCAGTATCACGAGCAAGGCCTCGACGACGCGGTGCTCAACGCCTTCGGCATCCTGCCAGGCAGCGCACCCGATCTGTCGCGCTGGACCGACATCATGGACCGCGTGACCAATCCCGAAGGCGAAGTCACCGTCGGTGTCGTCGGCAAATATGTCGGCCTGCAGGATGCGTACAAGTCGCTCGGCGAAGCGCTGGTGCACGGCGGGATCGCCAACAAGGTGAAGGTCAACGTCGAGTGGATCGACGCCGAGCTGTTCGAGGCCGACGATGCCGACATCACCGCCCGGCTCGAGCCGCTGCATGCGATCCTCGTCCCAGGGGCGTTCGGGTCGCGCGGCGCGGAGGGCAAGATCGCCAGCGTCCGCTTCGCGCGCGAGCGCGAGATTCCGTATTTCGGGATCTGCTTCGGGATGCAGATGGCGTGCGTCGAAGGTGCACGCGATCTCGCCGGGATCCCCGACGCGAGCTCGACCGAGTTCGGCGCGACCGCCGAGCCCGTCGTCGGCATGATCACCGAATGGATGAGCGCGGCCGGCATCGAGAAGCGCGAACATGGCGGTGATCTCGGCGGCACGATGCGGCTCGGCGCCTATCCGGCGAAGCTCGACGGCAACAGCGTGGTGTCGAGCATCTATGGCGAAACCGATATCTCGGAGCGCCATCGTCACCGCTACGAGGTCAACACCGCGTATCGCGAGCGGCTCGAGAAGGGCGGTCTGGTGTTCAGCGGCATGTCGCCCGACGGTACGCTGCCCGAGATCGTCGAGCGGCCCGACCATCCGTGGTTCGTCGGCGTGCAGTTCCACCCCGAACTCAAGAGCAAGCCGTTCGACCCGCATCCCCTGTTCAAGAGCTTCATCGCCGCGGCGGTCAAGCAGTCGCGGCTCGTCTGAGCTGGTCGTCGGGGGTGGGCGACACGCTCACCCCTGATCGACGAACGCTTCGACCGCACCGAACAGCACGCTCAGCGCCTCGCGCTCGGGTTCGGTGAGCTCGGGCCGCCATATCTCGAACAGCAGGACCACACGCGTCGTGTCGCCGCGGTTCCAGGCTTCGTGTTCGATCGAATCGTCGAATACCAACGCTTCGCCGAGCGTCCAGCCGCGCGTCTCGGCGCCGACGCGCATGCCGCACTCGGGCGCAGTGATCAGCGGCAGATGCACGATCAGCCGCGTGTTGAGCATTCCGTGATGCGGGGTGATGTGCGTTCCCGGCTTGAGCAGCGAGAACAACGCCATCGGCGCGCGCTGGTCGATCCGCGGCATCGGCGTCGCGGCGAGCGCCGCCATCGTCGCCGGGCAACGCTCGGCATTGCCCGCGACCGGCGTGCCCGCGCGCAGCAGATGGAACGCGCCCCAGCTTGGATCGTCGCGCAGCGGGTTGGGGGGCGGGGGGCGATCGGCCGGCGTCGCGACATAGGGTGGGAAATCCCCGTCGCGCGCCATCACCACGTGCAGTTCGGCCTGGATATCGCCCGTCGCAGCTTCGAGGGCAGGGAGCCAGTCGAACTGGCTGCGATCGAAAAAGCCGATTTGCGGCAGACCCGGAAAGTAGAAGCTCGACGGTCGCTGGACGAAAATCTCGGTCTTGCCCGTCAGCAGGTCGATCGCGTGCTTGACGCGGCGAGTCGCCGCGCTCAGCCGGATGCCGCTGGCCGCCAGATGATCGTGCAGGAACGCTTCATAGTCGCGCGACGTCGCGGCGATGAAGCCAGCCGCGCGCTCGAGATCAGCCTGCAGCTCCGGCGGGAGCGCATCGCGCTGCCCCGCCGCATTGGCGATCGCGGCTTGGTAATACGCAGCGGCACCGCGTTGATCGGTTTGCGCGGTAAGGTCGCCCATCATGATCAACGCTGGGATGTGATCGGGTTGCAGGCCGAGCAGCCGCTGCAGCGCGCGTCGGGCGCCGGCTTCGTCGCGTAACGCCCCGCACGCGAAGGCGAGCGGAAAAAGCGCGCGCGGATCGCTTTCGATCGCGGAGAGCAAGGCGCGACCGCGCGTCGCGTCGCCGCGACGCAGCGCCGCGATGCCTTCGTCGAGATAGCGCTCGACCGGGAGGCTCGTTGCCATCAGGCGGTATCGCGCGGTCGAGGCGGCATGGCGGAGACTCCTGATCGGCCGGGTTCGGTCCTGTCAGGCTAGCAGGGGCGCTCCGATCCGCAACCGGCCAGAGTGCGCAATCGGCGGCGCCGGGATCGCTCCCGACACCGCCGTAAGGGCGCTCGAACGAGCGTTATGCCGCCTTGACGTCGCTCGCGGAGTCGACCGCGACCAGCGGGGCGCTGGTCTTGATCGCGATGGTCTTGGGCTTCATCGCCTCGGGCACTTCGCGGACCAGGTCGATCACCAGCAAGCCATCATTGAGCCGAGCATCCTCGACCCGCACGAAATCGGCGAGTTCGAAGCGGCGCTCGAAGTTGCGGTTGGCGATGCCGATATGGAGGAACGCGGCGGTCGCCTCGTCCTGCGCTTCCTTGCGACCCTTCACCTGCAACAGGTTCTGCTGCGCGGTGATCTCGATGTCGTCGCGGCCGAAACCGGCGACGGCGAGCGTGATGCGATAGCGGTCGCCATCGAGTCGCTCGAGATTGAAGGGCGGGTAATTATCGGCGCTCGCCTGGCGCGCATTGGCCTCGAGCATGTCGAACAGCCGATCGAAGCCGACGGTCGAGCGGCGATAGGGGGTCAGATCGAACGTACGCATAAAAACTCCTTCGATTAAGCGAGTGTCGTCGAAATCGAGCCGGGTCCGCTGCTGCGCGACCCGCCCGGCGCGGCCTCCCAAAGAGCGCCGCACTCGCTGAATCTGGTTGGCCGCGCACCGAGTTCAAGAGGCCCCGCCGCGGTTTTTGAAGCGATGCTAAAGCGCACCTATCGCGGCCCCAAGAACGAGCGCGAGTGATAGTCCCCGCCTTTGGTGGGCATATGGCGCGACTCGGGAAAAGCCCGAAACCAGGGGACCGTCTTGCTTGCTTCCTTTCCGGCTCTGCTGCTCGCGTCGACCGCGCTCGGAAGTCCCGCCGTGGTGACCGATCCGCCCGTTGCCGCAGACGCACCCGTGGTTGCCACCCAGGCGGACGCGCCGGCAGCGCAGGAGAATAGCGGCGACATCCTGGTCACCGCCCGGCGCCGCGCCGAAACGCAGCAGACCGTGCCGATCGCGCTCTCGGTGCTGACCGGCAAATCGCTCGCCGAGAGCGGCGCGTTCAACGTCAACCGGCTCCAGCAGCAAGTCCCTTCGCTGCAATTCTATTCGAGCAACCCGCGCAATTCGGCGATCAACATCCGCGGGCTCGGCGCGCCGTTCGGCTTGACCAATGACGGGATCGAGCAGGGCGTCGGTTTCTATATCGACGGCGTCTATATCGGCCGCGTCGGCGCGGCGACCTTCGACTTCATCGATGTCGACCGGATCGAGGTGCTGCGCGGGCCGCAGGGCACGCTGTACGGCAAGAACACGACGTCGGGCGCGCTCAACATCACGACGCGCGCGCCCAGCTTCACCCCTGAGGTCCGCGCCGAAGTGAGCGTCGGCAATTACAATTTCGGTCAGCTCAAGACCTCGGTTTCGGGCCCGATCACCGACACGCTGGCGATCCGTCTGTCGACCTCGGCGACGACGCGCGACGGCACGATCTACGACGTTGCGAGCAAGACCGATCTTCATCGCCAGCGCAATCTCGGCTTTCGTGGACAGGCGCTCTACAAGCCGACCGACACGCTGAGCCTGACGCTGTCGGGCGATTTCAATGTGCAGAACCCGCTCTGCTGCGCGCAATATTACGCGCGCGTCGGTACGACGCAGCGCGCGGCGAACCGGCAATATGGCGCGCTCGCCGCGGCGTTCGGCTATGCCCCGCCGAGCACAAACCCGTTCGACCGCGTCACCGATCTCGATGCCAGCATCAATTCGCGCCAGGAAGTCGGCGGTGCGTCGCTCGTCGCCAATTGGGACCTCGGGCCGGCAACGCTGACCTCGGTCAGCGCGTGGCGCTATTGGGACTGGCAGCCGGCCAACGACCGCGATTTCATCGGCTTGCCGATCACCACGATCTCGCAGAACCCGTCGCAGCAAAAGCAGCTCTCGCAGGAGTTCCGGCTCGCCTCGAACGGGAAGAGCCGGCTCGACTATACCGTCGGCGCCTTCCTGTTCCACCAGACGATCCGCACCCAGGGTTCGCAGGTGCAGGGATCGGCGGCGAGCCGCTTCCTCCTGTCGGGCAGCGACGCCAGCAATCCGAACGTGCTCAACGGCCTCACCTCGACCAACACGATCGCCTTCGACAACACGAGCTTCGCCGTGTTCGGCAAGCTCAACTGGGCTTTGACCGACAAGCTCCATCTCCAGCCGGGGCTTCGCGTCAATTACGACAAGAAATCGGGCACCTACGATGCGGTCGTCAGCATCGCCAACAGCCAGTATAGTTTCGTCGCGACCGGTGCGAACGTCGCGGCCCTGCTCGCCGCGACGCCAGCGGGCGCGGCGCGCACCACCTTCCAGAACCAGATCAACACGCTCGCCCCGCAGCATTACAGCCCGCGGTTCAGCGCGTGGAACGTGTCGGGCGATCTCACGCTGTCTTACGACTTTGCGGCGGACGTCCACGGCTACGCCTCCTATGCGCGCAGCTTCAAATCGGGCGGGATCAACCTGTCGGGCCTGCCGCTCAACGCGACCAGCACCGGCGTCGACCTGACGACGCAGACCGTGAAGCCCGAAAAGGTCAACGCCTATGAGATCGGGCTCAAGACGCAGTTTCTCAACCGTCGGCTGACGCTCAACCTCGCCGGTTTCTGGACCGACATCACCGATTATCAAGCGACCGTGAACAACAATGCGATCAACGTGATCCGCGGGTATCTCGCCAATGCCGGCAAGGTGCGGTCGCGCGGGTTCGAGTTCGACTCGAGCTTCCGTCCGAGCCGGCGTTTCTCGGTCTATGGCAACGGCGCCTATACCGACGCCAAATACGTCGACTTCAAGAACGCGCCATGCCCGCCCGAGCTTTCGGGCGGGAGCGCCGCCAGCGCGACCAGTCCGGCGACCGCCGCCGGGGTCGCGGGGGGCGTCAGCCCGGCGGCGTGCGACATATCGGGGCAGCGGCTGCCGGGGATCTCGAAATGGTCCTTCTCGTACGGCGGCGAATACAATGTGCCGGTCGGCCGATCGGGCGGACAGGTCTATGTCGGGTATGACGGCAGCTATCGCTCGCGCTTCTCGTCCAATCCGTCGCCCTCGGCGTCTACCTGGATCGGGGGCTATGCGCTCTCGAGCTTCCGGCTCGGCTATCGCAAGACGGATTTCAACGTCTACGCCTGGGTGCGTAACGCGTTCGACCGGAATTACTTCGAGCTGCTGTCGACGCAATCGGGCAGTACGGGGTTGATCGTCGGGCAACCGGGCGACCCGCGGACGTTCGGGGGTACGATTTCCAAGACGTTTTGAGTTGGTCTCCTTCCCTTTCCCTCTCCCGCATGCGGGAGAGGGTGACCGAGCGCAGCGAGGTCGGGTGAGGGGTGTGTTGCGTCGGTGGGAAAACGCCGGTCGGCAAAGCCGCCGTCGGACGGGTTCGCCACGAGGGCGACCCGACGGCCGATTTGGGCGATCCGCTCCCGCGGACCGGCGCGTGGCGCACGCGCCTTCGCCCAAATGCAAACGTCCGGGCCGTTTCCGACCCGGACGCCTGCGTGACGATCGCTCGTCAGCCCCCATTTAGGCCTTCGCTGCCAGCCCTGCGGCGGCGCTGAAGGCCAGTCCCCGAACCCACGGCCGTTGCCTGTGTGTCAGTGACAAAAGCGTTACGAGCGCGTCGGGAGGTTGTCATGGGGAATGTGGCCGTTGCGAACCGATTGCGGCGCGGCTGTGGCGCTTGCGCAACAGCTGCGTCCTTGGGGCAAGCGGTTGCCAGCGCATCGGCCGCGTCCTAGAGCGCTCGCCATGATCCTCTCCCGCTATGAACGCATGATCGCCCGGCGCTACTTGCTGCCCGGCAAGGGTGAGGGGTTCATCTTCCTCGTCGCCGGTATCAGTCTTGTCGCCGTGATGCTCGGAGTCGCCGCGCTCGTCATCGTGATGAGCGTGATGAATGGCTTTCGCGCCGAGCTGTTCGACAAGATCGTCGGGCTCAACGGCCATGCCGTCGTCCAGGCGTATGGCGGGCAGATGCGCGACTGGCGTCAAGTCGTCGGGCTCGCCGAAACGACCAAAGGCGTGACCAGCGCAACGCCGCTGATCGAACAGCCGCTGATGGCGACCTATAACGGCCGCGTCGAAGGCGTGCTGGTGCGCGGCATGCGCGTGTCGGATATCCGTTCGAACAAGACGATCGGCAGCAAGGTCGTGATGGGCTCGCTGTCGTCGCTGATGCCGGGCAGCGGCCAGATCGCGATCGGCTCGGGACTCGCCGACCAATTGGGCGCGGTCGTCGGCAGCCAGATCTCGCTGATCAGCCCGCAAGGGCAGACCACGCCGTTCGGCACGGTGCCGCGGATCGTGCAATATACCGTCGGCGCGGTCTTCACGATCGGCGTCTATGATTACGACAAGGCCTATATCATCATGCCGATGGAGGACGCGCAGACGCTCCTCATGCTCGGCGACTCGGTCAACATGATCGAGCTGCAAACGAGCAATGCCGATCAGGTCGGGCCGATCCTCGCCCCGCTTGCGAATAAGGTCGGCAAGATGGGGGTCATCCAGGACTGGCGGCAAATGAACGCGCAGCTGTTCGAAGCGCTCGCGGTCGAGCGCGTCGCGATGTTCACCGTGCTGTCGATCATCATCCTCGTCGCGGTGTTCAACATCCTGTCGTCGCTGATCATGCTGGTCCGCGCCAAGACCCGCGACATCGCGATCCTGCGGACGATGGGCGCGAGCAGGGGGGGGATGATCCGCATCTTCATGACGGTCGGCACGACGATCGGCGCGCTCGGCGTCGTCGCGGGGCTGATGCTCGGGTTCATCTTCCTCTATTTCCGCCAGAGCGTCGTCGATTTCGTCCAGCTCGTGACGGGGCAGAACCTGTGGGATCCCTCGATCCGCTTCCTGAGCGAACTGCCGTCGAAGACCGACCCAGTCGAAGTCACCGTCATTGCGCTGATGGCGCTGCTGTTCAGTTTCCTCGCCACGCTCTACCCCGCGCTGAAGGCGGCGAGCACCGATCCCGTCCAGGTTTTGCGTTATGAATAATCCGGTCCTCGGCGTCACCGGGCTGACGCGCAGCTTCGAACAGGGCGGGCAGACGATCGAGGTGCTGCGCGGCGTCGACTTGCAAGTCGGTGCGGGCGAGATCGTCGCGTTGCTCGGCCCCTCGGGCTCGGGCAAGTCGACGCTGTTGCAGGCGGTCGGGCTGCTCGAGGGTGGCTTTGGCGGCTCGATCCTGATCGATGGCGAGGAGACCGCGCGGCTCAATTCGGACGGTCGCACGCGCGTCCGGCGCGACAAGCTCGGCTTCGTCTACCAATTCCACCATTTGCTGCCAGACTTCAACGCGACCGAGAATGTCGTCCTGCCGCAGATGATCCGCGACAAGACGCGCGCAGAGGCCAACGAGCGCTCGACCGCCTTGCTAACCGCGCTCGGCCTCGGCCACCGCCTGACGCATCGCCCGAGCCAATTGTCGGGCGGCGAGCAGCAACGCGTCGCGGTCGCGCGCGCGCTCGCCAATCAGCCGGCGCTGGTGCTGGCGGACGAACCCACCGGCAATCTCGACGAGGCGACCGCCGACGTGGTGCTCGCCGAATTCCTGCGGCTCGTGCGCGGCGAGGGGACCGCCGCGCTGGTCGCGACGCATAACGAGCGGATGGCGCTCAAGATGGACCGTGTCGTGCGGCTGCACGAGGGGCGGCTGGCATGAGCTGGACCGACGCGCCGACGATGGTCGGGCGGCACGTCACGCTCCGCCCGACGCAGCCCGAGGATCGCGACGCGATCGTCGCGGCGGCGGCGGATGGGAAGATCAGCGAGCTGTTCTTCACCAACGTCTCGACTCTGACCGATCCCGAAGCCTTCATGGCGGCGCTCTTCAAGGAACGCGACTTCGGGCGGGCGATGCCGTTTACCGTGTGCACGCCCGACGGCCGCGTCGTTGGGCTCACGCGCTACATGCGGATGAGCGCAGGCCATAAGCGGCTCGAAATCGGCGGGACGTTCTATGCCAAGTCGGTCCAGCGCAGCGGTGTCAACACCGAGGCCAAGCTGCTGTTGCTGCGCCATGCCTTCGAGGTCCTGGGCTGCAACGCCGTCCAGATCCGCACCGACTGGTTCAACAAGCGCTCGCAGGCCGCGATCGAGCGGCTCGGCGCCAAGCGTGACGGGATCTTGCGCAACCACCAGGTGATGGATGGCCGGGTGCGCGATCTTGTGGTCTATTCGATCATCGCCAGCGAATGGGCCGGCGTCGAGCGCAATCTGTGCTTCCTGCTCGCACGCAACGAAGGGACATCCGCATGACCGCGATCACCGACCTCACCGTCAAGGCCGCCGATGGCTCGCCCGTCGATCTCTCCACTTATGCCGGCAAGGTGCTGCTGATCGTCAATACCGCTTCGAAATGCGGGTTTACGCCGCAGTATGAGGGGCTCGAGGCGCTGCACCGCAAGTTCGCCGGGCAGCCGTTCGAGGTGCTTGGCTTCCCGTGCAACCAGTTCGGCGCGCAGGAGCCGGGCGATGCCGCCGAGATCGCCAATTTCTGCTCGCTGACCTATGACGTGACCTTCCCGGTGTTCGCCAAGGTCGACGTCAACGGGGCGAACGCCGATCCCTTGTTCGTCGAACTCAAGAAACAGGCCCCAGGCCTGCTCGGCCTGCAGGGCATCAAGTGGAACTTCACCAAGTTCCTCGTCGGCAAGGACGGCCGCGTCGTCGAACGCTATGCGCCGACGACCAAGCCTGCCGATATCGAGGCGGATATCGCGAAGCTGCTGTAGATTGGTTCGCGCGGAGGCGCGGAGAACGAAGAGATGGCGCGCTCCTGGCAAGCGACGGATAGACCCTCCCGTTTCAGGTAGGCGCGCGCCGCGCGTTTCAGTCTTCCGCTCTGCGTCCTCTGCGCCTCTGCGCGAACAAAACTTCTTATCCTCCCCTCGACGATATCCACCGCATTTTGCGAGTCACCGCCTTCCCTGAATCCGGCGCACCCCCCATAGTCACATCCATGTCGCATTCCGGTTTCGTCCCCCTTCGTATCTTCTCCTCCTTCACCATGCTCGACGGCGCGATCGAGCCCAAGGCCATCGCCAAGCGCGCGCAGGAACTCGGTTTCCCCGCTGCCGCCCTGACCGATCGCAACGGCCTGTACGCCGCGATGGCCTATTCCGACGCGGCGCGGGCTGCGGGCGTGCAGCCGATCATCGGCGCGATGCTCGGCGTGTGCCGCCCGGGGATGCCCGAGGGCATGACGCCAGTGCTCGACTGGATCGCGCTCTACGCGCAGGACGAGGTCGGCTATCAGAACCTGTGCGTGCTTGTCTCGCAGGCGCATCTCGATCGCCCGCTCGAACTCAACGCGCATGTCGATTTCGCGGCACTCGAGGGGCGGACCGACGGCCTTATCGCGCTGACCGCAGGCCGCGAGGGCGGGCTTGCCAAGCTGTTCGCCGAAGATCAGCCTGACCGCGCGCTGGCCTATTGCGAACGCCTCGAGACGCTGTTCCCCGACCGGCTCTATATCGAGTTGACGCGGCGCGGCGACGAGATCGAGACCAAGGCCGAGAACGCGCTGCTCGACCTGGCCTATGACCGCGATCTGCCGATCGTCGCGACCAACCCGTGCTGCTTTGCCGAGCCCGGCTTCAGCGAGGCGCACGATATCCTGCTGTGCATCGCCAGCTCGACCTACATTGCCAGCGAAGACCGCGTGCGCAGCTCGCCCGATGCTTGGATGAAGCCCGCCAAGGACATGCGCGCGCTGTTCGCCGATCTGCCCGAGGCGATCGACAATACGCTGGTGGTCGCGCAGCGCTGCGGTGTCGCGGCGCCCAAGCGCAAGCCGATCCTGCCGAGTCTGGCGGGTGATCCGACGGCGGAAGCGGCGAAGCTTCGCGAAGACGCGCATGCGGGGTTGGAGCGACGGCTGGATCGGATTGCCGAACTCGCCGTCTCTGCTCCCCTCCCGCCTGCGGGAGGGGCTGGGGGTGGGCGCCCGACCTCAACAAGCGATACCGCAGCCGGAGAGCGCGAGCCCACCCCCAACCCCTCCCGCAAGCGGGAGGGGGGTGAAGAAGGGGGAGCCGAAGACTGGCGCGCCGTCTACCGCACCCGGCTCGATTTCGAGCTCGACGTCATCATCCAGATGGGTTTCCCCGGCTATTTCCTGATCGTCGCCGACTTCATCAAATGGGCGAAGGATCACGACATCCCGGTCGGCCCGGGCCGCGGTTCGGGCGCAGGCTCGGTCGTCGCCTGGGCGCTGACGATCACCGATCTCGATCCGATCAAGCTGGGGCTGCTGTTCGAGCGCTTCCTCAATCCGGAACGCGTGTCGATGCCCGACTTCGACATCGATTTCTGCGAAACCCGCCGCGGCGAGGTGATCCGCTACGTCCAGGAGAAATACGGCCGCGACCAGGTCGCGCAGATCATCACCTTCGGGCGCCTGAAGGCGCGCGCGGTGCTCAAGGACACCGGGCGCGTGCTGCAGATGGGCTATGGCCAGATCGACCGGCTCGCCAAGCTGATCCCGAACTTGCCCGCCGATCCGTGGACATTGAAGCGCGCGCTCGACGGCGTGGTCGAACTCCACGCCGAGTACAAGTCCGACAGCAACGTCCGCCATCTGCTCGACCTCGCGATGCAGCTCGAGGGCCTCCCGCGCCACAGCTCGACGCACGCCGCAGGCGTGGTGATCGGCGATCGCCCGCTCGCCGATCTCGTCCCGCTGTATCGCGATCCCCGCTCGGACATGCCCGTCACGCAGTTCGACATGAAATATGTCGAGGGCGCGGGCCTCGTGAAGTTCGACTTCTTGGGCCTCAAGACGCTCTCCGTGCTCAAGAAGGCGATCGACCTGCTCGCCGCGCGCGGTGTCGTGCTCGATCTCGATGCGCTCGAATGGGATGACGAGGGCGTCTACAAACTGCTCCAGAAGGGCGACACGGTCGGCGTGTTCCAGCTCGAATCCGAGGGGATGCGGCGCACGCTGTCCGCCGTCCGCCCGTCGAACTTCGGCGACATCATCGCGCTCGTCTCGCTCTATCGCCCGGGCCCGATGGACAACATCCCGATGTTCGGCCGCCGCAAGAACGGGCTCGAACCGATCGAGTACCCGCATCCGCTGCTCGAGGGGATCCTGTCCGAGACCTACGGCATCTTCGTCTACCAGGAACAGGTGATGCAGGCCGCGCAGATCCTCGCGGGCTATTCGCTTGGGCAAGCCGACATGCTGCGCCGCGCGATGGGCAAGAAGAATCAGGCCGAGATGGACGCGCAACGAGCCCATTTTGCCGAGGGGTGCCTGACGATCAACGGCATCAACGCCGCCAAGGCGAACGAGCTGTTCGACTTGATCGACAAGTTCGCCGGCTACGGCTTCAACAAGTCGCACGCCGCCGCCTACGCGTTGCTGTCGTACCAGACCGCTTGGCTCAAGGCGCATCACCCACACGAATTCTTCGCCGCCTCGATGTGCTTCGATCTCACGCTGACCGACAAGCTCAGCATCTTCGTCGACGACATGCGGCGGCTCGGCGTCAAGCTGCTGCCGCCGTGCATCCTGCGCAGCGAAGCCGACTTCACGGTGGAAGACAGCGGCGACGGGCTCGCCGTCCGCTATGCGCTCGCCGCGCTGAAATCGGTCGGCGAGGGGGCGATGGAGAAGGTCGTCGCCGAGCGCGACGCGAACGGGCGGTTCGACTCGATCGACGACATCGCGCGCCGGATCGACCCGCGCGTCATGAACAAGCGCCAGCTCGAAACACTCGCGGCGGCGGGCGCGTTCGACGGACTCAACGATAACCGCGCAGGCATTCTCGCTTGCGCCGAGACGATCCTGGCGACCGCCGCGCGGATCCACGAGCAGAAGACCAGCGGGCAGGGCGGTCTGTTCGGCACTGCGGAAGCGTCCGAGCCGCCGATCAAGCTCCCGCTCTCGGCGCGCTGGACGCTTGCCGAGCGGATGGACCAGGAGCGCGACGCCTTCGGCTTCTATTTCTCGGCGCATCCGGTCGATCGCCACAGCCACCTCGCCAAGATGCACGGTGCACGCAGCTTCGCCACCTTGGGCGAGCTCAACATCCCCGACGACGGGACGCGCACCGGCGCGACGATGGCGGCGCTGGTCGAGGATGCGCGCTGGCGGACATCGGCACGCGGCAAACGCTATCTGATGGCGACGCTGTCGGATCCGTCGGGGCAGTTCGTCGCGACGTGCTTCGACGATTCGGTCGCCGCCGATCTCGAGGAAGCGGCGCGCAACGGCGGATGCGGGCTGGTGACGGTCGAGCTCGATCGCCGTCCGGGCGAGGAGACTCCGCGCGTTTCGGTCAAGCGGATCCAGCCGTTCGAGGCGCTCGCCAACGACGCGCGTTTCAGCCTCGAGCTGACGATCGCCTCGCCCGCCGGCATGGCGTCGCTCGCGGCGATGATCGGCGATGCGCGCGGCGCACGTGGCGAGGTATGGGCGACGGTCGCGGTTCCCGGGGGAAATACCGCGCGCGTTCTGCTCGGCCGCGACTTCCTGCTCGACGGCGAGCTTGTCGGGCGGATCGAAGCGCTGCAGGATGTCGGCAATGTGGTGCTGCGCACCAGCGGCGCGCAGCTGTCGCTGGTGGGTTGAGCTGACATAGCGCCCTCCCGCTTGCGGGAGGGCTGGGGAGGGGAGTGGTGAGAGCGGGCAGCGACATGCCCTCCCCCAGCCCCTCCCATAAACAGGAGTGGAGTCTGGAATGCTCGGTGGAATGCAGGATTTCGAATTGCGGGTGCCGCGGCTGCTCGATCATGCCGCGCGCGAGCATGGCGGGCGCGAGATCGTCACACGCTGGGCCGACGGTAGCGAAACGCGCAGCACCTGGGCCGGCGTCGCGCACGACGCCAAACGGCTGGCGCAATCGCTCGAACGCCTCGGCATCGCCCCCGGCGACCGCGTCGCGACGCTCGGCATGAACCACGGATCGCATCTCGTCGCCTGGTACGGCACGATCGGGATGGGCGGGGTGGTCCACACGATCAACCCGCGGCTGTTCGACGAACAGCTCGTCTACATCGCGAACCATGCCGAGGACCGCGTGCTGCTCTACGACAAGCAGTTCCAGCCGCTGGTCGATCGCCTCAAGCCGCTGTGGACGAGCATCGAACACTATATCTGCTTCGACGACGGCGCGTTCGACGCGCTGCTCGACGCCGAGACCGGCGCCTATGCCTGGGTCGAGGGCGACGAGCGCGCGCCGTGCATGCTCTGCTACACCAGCGGCACGACGGGCAACCCCAAGGGCGTGCTCTACACCCACCGCTCGACGCTGCTCCACGCGATGCACGCCGCCTCGCCCGCGGTGATGACGCTGAGCGCGCGTTCGACCGTGCTGCCGATCGTGCCCCTGTTCCACGCCGCCGCCTGGGGGCTGTGCTTCGCCGCGCCGCTCGCGGGCACCAAGCTCGTCTTCTCGGCGGTCAACGATGCCGCGGTGCTGTGCGGCCTGATGAACCGCGAACACGTGACGCTGGCGGGCGGGGTGCCGACGGTGTGGCTTGCTTTGTTCCAGCATATCGACACGACCGGCGAGCTGCCGCGCACGCTCGAGGCGATCACCGTCGGCGGCTCGGCGGCACCGCGCGCGATGATTGCGCGCTTCCTCGATATGGGGATCAAGGTGATCCACCTCTGGGGCATGACCGAGACCTCGCCCGTCGCGACTGCCGCCGCACCGCCGGCCAATTGGGACGAATTGTCGCGCGACGACCAGCTCGACCTGCTCCAGAAGCAAGGCAGCATCCCGTTCGGGATCGAGCTGCGCGTGCTCGACGACGATGATGTCGAGCAGCCACGTGACGGCGTGTCCTCGGGGCGGCTGCAAGTCCGCGGACCGTGGATCGTCCAGCGCTATTTCGGCGCCGAGGAGGACGCGGTCGACGCCGATAACTGGTTCGATACCGGCGATGTCGCCGTTCTCCATCGTGATGGCACAATGCAGATCACCGATCGCGCCAAGGACGTCATCAAGTCGGGCGGCGAGTGGATCTCGTCGGTCGACCTCGAGAACGCCGCGGTCGGCTGCCCCGGCGTCGCCGAAGCCGCCGCGATCGGGATCTATCATTCGAAATGGGACGAGCGCCCGCTGCTGGTGGTCGTGCGCAAGCCCGACAGCATGGTGGAAGCTGCCGCGATTCGCGCGCATTTGGGCGAGCATGTCGCGAAATGGTGGCTGCCCGACGAGATCGTCTTCGTCGATGATCTCCCGCACACCGCGACGGGCAAGATCCTCAAGACCGCGCTGCGCGCCCGCTTCAAGGATCATGTGCTGGCGGGGTGAGCCGACCGCGGCCATGCATAAGCGCGATAGAAACACGGCTCCCCGGCGAAGGCCGGGGCCCAGGAGCGATGGCCTGGATGATCGAACGCGCCGCGCGCCTTCGCCGCGCTACTGCTGGACCCCGGCCTTCGCCGGGGAACGCGCGAAGAATAAGCCGTGCCGACCTTAGCGCTCGATCTGCACGACCTTATCCCGCGCGGTCGCCCCGCGCACCAGCGTCAGCGCCGACTTGGGGCAGCCGAGCGCCTCGGCGAGCAATCCGAGGATCGCGTCGTTGGCCTTGCCGTCTTCGGGCGTGATCGTCGTCCGGATCGAAAGCACGCGTGCCGCCCCCTCGGCAGGTAGCGCCACCGCGTTCGCGCTCGCATTGGGCGTGGCCCGGACCGCGATCTGCCCGCGCGCGTCGACCAGCGCGAGCACCGCGGCACGGTCGGGCAGGCGATGCTTGACGCGGCTCATCCGAACAAATCCCCCTGCGGCCCCGCCGGGGGGCGGAACAGGTCTCTGCGTAGCGCAATCCGCTCGACATTCATGCCATGTTTGCGACACGCGATCTGGAAGCGCGTCCGCATCAGCTCCGCCCACGGCCCGCTGCCGCGCATCCGCGTGAAGAAACCCGGATCGTTCTCGCGCCCGTCGCGGATCGAGGCGATGATCGCCATCACCTTGCTCGCGCGGTCGGGAAAATGCGCGTCGAGCCACGCCTTGAACAGCGGCGCCACCTCCCATGGCAGCCGCACCGGGATGAACGACACCGAGCGCGCACCCGCCTCGGCGGCGCGCTCGATCAGCTGTTCGATCTCGTGATCGGTGATCGCCGGGATCACCGGGGCGATCGAGACGTGCGTCGGGATCCCCGCTTCGACCAACGCGCGCACCGCCGCCAGCCGCCGCGTCGGGGCAGGCGCACGCGGCTCGAGCGTCATCGCGATCTTCGGGTCGAGCGAGGTCAGCGAGATCGCCACCGCCGCCAGCCCCTTCGCCGCCATCGGCGCGAGCACATCGATATCGCGCACGACGCGGTCGGACTTGGTCGTGATCGTCAGCGGGTGGTTGGTCTCGGCAAGCACATCGAGGCAGGCGCGCGTGATCTGCCAGTCGGTCTCGATCGGCTGATACGGATCGGTGTTGGTCCCGAACGCGATCGGCTGCGCGACATAGCCGCGCTTGCCGAGTTCGGCGCGGAGCAGCACCGCGGCATCGGGCTTGGCGAACAGCTTGCTCTCGAAATCGAGCCCTGGCGAGAGATCGTGGAAGGCGTGGGTCGGCCGCGCGAAGCAGTAAATGCAGCCATGCTCGCAGCCGCGATACGGATTGATCGAGCGGTCGAAGCCGATGTCGGGCGAGCTGTTGCGGCTGATGATCGTCCGCGCGCGCTCGACCGTCACGGTGGTTCGCAGGCGCGGCGTCTCGCCGTCGATCGCAAAGCTATCATCGAGCCAGTCGCCATCGGCCTCGCGCGCTGGCAGGTTGAAGCGCTGGCTCTCGCGATTGAGCGTCGCACCGCGACTGGGGCGTTTGTCGGCCATTGACGCTGTCTAGCAAGTGCACCAGAACACAACAAGAACGACGTTAGGGGGGACGGACATGGCACGACTGAACTATCTCGAGCTGCCGGTGCGCGACACCGCGACCGCCAAGGCTTTCTATTCGGCGGCATTCGGGTGGCAATTCAGCGATTTCGGGCCGAGCTATGCCGCGACGACGACTGGCGATACCGAGATCGGGTTCCAGGCCGACCCGGCCGAGGCTACCGTTGCGGCGCTCGCGGTGATCGCGGTCGACGATCTCGAAGCGACCGAGGCTGCAATCCGCGCGGCAGGCGGGGAGATCACGCGCGCGGCGTTCGATTTTCCCGGCGGGCGCCGCTTCCATTTCCGCGATCGTTCGGGGCACGAACTTGCCGTCGCGCGCTACGATGGCTGACGGAGTTCCGCTGAGCGTGTCGACGCGGTGTTGGCCCTTCAATACGCGGAAGAAGGACAGCCCTTCGAAAGGCTCACCGTTCGCGCAGGCGCGGCATCAATTCGACGAAATTGCAGGGCTTGTGCCGAGAGTCGAGCTGGCTCGCGAGGATCCCGTCCCAGCCATCCTTCACCGCGCCGGTCGAGCCCGGTAGCGCGAAGATATACGTTCCGCGCGTCACGCACGCACATGCACGCGACTGGACGGTCGAGGTGCCGATCGTCTTGAAGCTCAGCCAACGGAACAGTTCGCCGAACCCCGGGATCAGCTTGTCGGCAACGCGCTCGATCGCCTCTGGCGTAACGTCGCGCCCGGTCACCCCGGTGCCGCCGGTCGAAATGATGCAGTCGACCGCCGGATCGTCGATCCAGCGGTGCAGCGTCGCCACGAGCAGATCGGCATCGTCCTTGACGATCTCGCGCGCCGCCAGAACGTGGCCCGCGTCGGTCAACCGCGCGACGAGCGTGTCGCCCGAGCGATCATCGGCCAGGCTGCGCGTGTCGGAAACGGTGAGAACGGCAATCCGGACGGGAAGAAACGTCGCGGCTTCGTCAATTGGCACTGGCGACCGCCTTGTTGGGAAGGCTCGCCGAAGCACGATAGCCGTTGCTCGAGGTCAGCCGCACCGCCGCCGCCCCGGGCAGGCCGGGGAAGCGCGGCCACATGCCCTGCGCGAGCGCCGCGCGGCTGACCGACGCCGGCTTGCCGGTTTGCGCTTCATAGACCCAGTAATTGCGCAGCACGGTGGTGACGTAGCCACGCGTCTCCCAATAGGGGATCGATTCGATATAGAGCAGCGGATCGCCGCCATCGCGCGTCTGCGCGTTCCACAGCTCGACCGGGCCGGGGCCGGCATTGTAGGCAGCGATGACCTTGGGCAGCAGCCCCTCGGTGCACCGCTGGTCGCGCAATTGCTCGAGATAGCTTTGGCCGACTTCGAAATTGGTGCCGGGGCGCGACAGTGCGCTGCGGTCGAAGCTGCGGCCTTGCTTGCGCGCGATGTCGGTCGCGGCGCGCGGCATCACCTGCATCAAGCCGTAAGCGCCCGCTGGACTCACCACATCGGTGCGGAAGCGCGATTCCTGGAGCGTGTGCGCAAACACCAGCGCCTTGTCGACACGCCAGCCGCCATCGGGCGCCCAGTTCGGCGCGGGGAAGCGCGCCTCGAGCGGCGGCGTCGCGCCGACCGGTCCATTATGCGACAGCCACACTTGCGTTGCGGGCAAATCGAGCGCCGCCGCCACGCGGACCAGCGCAGGATATTCCGAGGGATCGCCGATCCGCGCCTGCTGGCGGATCACCGCATCGGCGAGGCCGTTCTCGCCGATCTCGACCAAGGCGGCCGCGACGCGGACGTTGGGACGACGCCCGACCTGCTGCCAGTCGCTCGTGCCCGACAGTGTTGCCGCGCGATTGGGCGCATCCTTGATGCCGAGCGCCTGGCGCGCGAGCAGGCCGTAAAAGGTCTCGCGATATTGCGCGGCGTTCTTGAGGCGGTTCTCGATCCGGTCGGGACGGCCGCACTGCATGTCGGCGCGCGCGGTCCAATAGAGCCCGGCGGCGCGCAGTTCGATATCGCTCGCACGCGCGGCGACGCTCTGGAAAAGATCGCCCGCGGCGGCGCAATCGCGCTGCCGCCACGCGGCGAGCGCACCGACCCACACCGCTTCGACCGCGAAATCGCCGTAGCCGCTGCCGGCGCGCGCCGCCATCGTGCGGGCGTTGGCGTCGTCGCCGGCAAGATAATACATCCAGGCGATCTTGCGTTGCCACTCGGTGACCGAATCCGACGACAGGCCGGGGGTCGATTCGAGCAACTGCTGGGCTTCGAAGCCGCGATCTTCCTTGATGAAGGGCTGCATCTTGAGCGCCAGCTCGACCGCAAGCATGTCGCCAGTGCCGAAGCTCTTGGCGCGCTTGCGGGCCGGTGCGCCGTCGATCCAGCGCAGCGCACGCGCCTCGGGCAAGGGTGGCAGGCCGACGCCGCCGCGCGACGCCGCCATCGTCAGGATCTGCTTGGCCTGCGGGAGCTCGGGCGCATCGGCGAGCAGCTTCATCAGCGGGTCGAGATCGGCCTTGGGCGAGCCCTTGGCGGTGAGCAGTTCGGCCTCGGCGATCGCGTGGAGCGGCCCGGGCTTGAGCGAGGCCAGGAGGAGCTGCGCATCCTGCCACTTCTGCGTGCGGATATTGGCGAACACCGCGCGATAGGCATCGCGCTGTTCGGCGTCGAGCTGGGTCGGGATGATGCTGCGCTGGCTGGTCTGGACCGACGCCATCGGCGGTTCGCCCGCTGCCTGTGCGATGCCCGGCACCGCCAGGATAAGAGCGGTAAGAAGAACCCGCTTTGCGCTCATGCGCTCAACCCCGCGATCAACATTTGTAAATCCTTCCACGCCCGGGCCTTGTCGGCCGGGCGTTCCAGCAACAGCCGCGGATGGAAACTGGCCACCACATCGACCGTTACCGCTGGCATGCCATCTTCTAGGTTAATTGGGTGTAAACTGCCGCGGGCATGTGCGACGTCCATCCCCGTCAGCGCACGGCTCGGCGCATTTCCCAGCACGAGCAGCCGCATCGGCTTCACCAAGGCGACGTGATGCCGCGCAACCTCGACGATCCGCTGCTCGATCTCGGGGGCGATCCGCCCCGCAGTCGGGCGCTTGCTGCACATCGGCACAATGTAGACCGATTCGCGACTCCGCCCGATCGCGGCGAGCATCCGGTCGAACAGTTTGCCCACTGGCCCGCCGAACAGGCTTCCCGAGTCGCCATCTTCGCGATCGGGCACGTCGGTCAAAATCATGATGTCGGCGGACGGATCGCCCGACGCGCCGATCGGATCGCCGCGCCAGTCGGCTTCGGGCGCATCGCCCCCGGCGCGCCAGGTCAGAAAATCCTCGAGCGTGCGCGGCAGCGGCAGCACGACCGGTTCCGCTACGGCGGCAACGCGTGCGCGCTGCTCGGGGACGACGACAGGGGCGACCGGGGCAGCGGTCCAATCGCGCGGCGCCTCGTCGACGAGCGAATCGATGCCGGCGTCGCGCCACCATTCGAGCGCGCTCGCCGCGGCCATCCGCCAGTCGATATTTTGGTCAGCCCCCATATATGCCTATAGCTACCATGTTGACGCGAAGGTCAATTCGCTGGCACGCGCAGCAGGACAGGAAGTGCCGCGCGCGCGACGAGACCGATGCGACGGCGCCCCGGATGGAGAAGTACCGTGAGTGAAGGCGAAAACCATCGCGAGTCCATGCCGTACGATGTGGTCATCGTCGGCGCCGGCCCCTCGGGCCTGTCGGCTGCGATCCGGCTGAAACAGGTGGCCGCCGAGAAGGGCGCCGATCTCTCGGTCTGCGTGCTCGAAAAGGGCTCGGAAGTCGGCGCGCACATCCTTTCGGGCGCGGTCATCGATCCCAAGAGCCTCGACGAATTGCTGCCGAACTGGCGCGAGGACGGCTGCCCGCTCGCCGAGGTGCCCGTCACCGAGAACCACCACTGGGTGCTGAGCAAGGGTGGCAAGCGCAACCTGCCGCATTTCCTCACGCCGTCGTTCATGCACAACAAGGGCACCTATACCGGCAGCCTCGGCAATCTGTGCCGTTGGCTCGCGGGCAAGGCCGAGGAGCTCGGCGTCGAGATCTTCCCCGGCTTTGCCGCCGCCGAAATCCTTTATAACGACGACGGCTCGGTGAAGGGCGTCGCGACCGGCGACATGGGCGTCGCACGCGATGGCTCGCACAAGGGCGATTACACGCCGGGTCTCGAGCTCCACGCGAAATACACCTTCTTCTCGGAAGGCTGCCGCGGGCATCTGTCGAAGCAGCTGATCCGCAGCTTCGATCTGGCGAAGGACAGCGATCCGCAGGTTTACGGCCTCGGCGTCAAGGAATTGTGGGACATTGATCCCGCGCTCCATTCGCCGGGCCGCGTGATCCACACGCAGGGCTGGCCGCTCAGCGAGACGCACGGGTCGAACGGCGGCGGCTGGATCTACCATCAGGCCAATGGCCAGGTGTCGATCGGCTTCGTGACGTGGCTCAACTACACCAATCCGTATCTCTCGCCGTTCCAGGAGATGCAGCGCTGGAAGACGCATCCCGAGATCGCGGCGTTGCTCAAGGGTGCCAAGCGCGTCAGCTACGGCGCGCGCGCGATCAGCGATGGCGGGCTGCAGTCGATCCCCAAGCTGGTGATGCCCGGCGCGGCGCTGATCGGCGACAGCGCGGGCTTCCTCAACGTGCCGCGGATCAAGGGCACGCACACCGCGATGAAATCGGGTATGCTCGCCGCCGAGGCCGCCGCCGAAGCGATCCTCAGCCAGCGGGAACATGACGAGCTCGCCGCCTATCCCGCGGCGTTCGAGGAGAGCTGGGTCAAGAAGGAGCTGTCGGTCGTCCGCAACGTCGTGCCGCTGGTCAAGAAGTTCGGCGACTTCGTCGGGTCTGGGCTTGCCGGGATCACGATGTGGCTCGAGCATTGGGGCCTCAAGGTGCCCTTCACGCTCCACCATCATCCCGATCACGAGAGCCTGTGGCGTAAGGATCAGGTCCAGCCGATCGTCTATCCCAAGGCTGACGGCGTGTTGACCTTCGATCGTCTGTCGTCGGTGTTCATCTCGAACACCAATCACGAGGAGGACCAGCCGGTCCATCTGACGCTCAAGGATCCGGATGTGCCGGTGAAGCACAATCTGCCGCTGTATGACGAGCCCGCGCAGCGTTACTGCCCGGCGGGGGTGTACGAGATCGTCGGCGAGGAAACCGGCGATCCCAAGTTCGTGATCAACGCGCAGAATTGCGTCCACTGCAAGACCTGCGACATCAAGGACCCGACGCAGAACATCAACTGGGTCGTGCCCGAAGGGGGCGGGGGCCCCAACTACCCCAATATGTAAGGCGCGCCGGGCAAGACGCAGCGAAGCTGCGTCGCGCCTCGAGGCGCGCCCGGCCGGCGGCGCCCCCCCCCCCCGGCGCCGCCCCGGCGGGGGCGCGGGGGGGGCGACCCGCCCGCGGGCCTGGTCAGCCCCACCCCCCCCCCCCCCCCCCCCCCCCCCCCCCCCCCCCCCCCCCCCCCCCCCCCCGGCCGGCGGCGCCACCAGCGCCGTCCGACGACGCGGCTTTGCCGCGGCGATCTCAACCGGACGAAGCGAATGATCACCGAAACCGCCCCCGCCAAGATCAACCTCGCGCTCCACGTCCGCGCGCGGCGGGGCGACGGCTATCAC
>NZ_JASJVC010000035.1:0-38062 GCF_035019905.1 Sphingomonas sp. 10B4
GGGGGGTGTGGGGGCCCCGCCTCACACGGGTTTGGGTTGGGGGCCCCCCCCCCCCGGGGGGGGGGGCGGCCCCCCCCCCGGGGGGGGGGGGGGGGGGGGGGCCCCCCCCCCCGGCCGGTCGCGCCTGCTAGGGCTTTCGCCCTAGCCTGCGCTCGCAGCCAAGGCTGCGAGCAGCAGCAGCGCGACAATATTCGTGATCTTGATCATCGGATTAACCGCCGGCCCCGCGGTATCCTTGTACGGATCCCCCACGGTATCGCCCGTCACCGCCGCCTTGTGCGCCTCCGAGCCCTTGCCGCCATAATGCCCGTCCTCGATATATTTCTTGGCATTGTCCCACGCGCCGCCGCCGCTCGTCATCGAGATCGCGACGAACAGCCCCGAGACGATCACCCCGAGCAGCATCGCGCCCAAGGCCGCGAAGCCCTCGGCCTGGCCCGCCACGCCGCGGATCACGAAGAACACCAGGATCGGCGAGAGCACCGGCAGCAGCGAGGGGACGATCATCTCCTTGATCGCCGCCTTGGTGACGAGATCGACCGTGCGGGCGTAATCGGGGCGGCTGGTGCCCGCCATGATGCCGGGGTTTTCGCGGAACTGGTGGCGCACTTCCTCGACGACCGCGCCCGCCGCGCGGCCGACCGCGGTCATCCCCATCGCGCCGAACAGATAGGGGAGCAACGCGCCGAGTAGCAGCCCGACGATGACGTACGGATTCGACAGAGCGAAATTGACCGTGAGATCGGGGAAATCGCGCGCGAGGTCCGAGGTGTAGGCGTTGAACAGCACGAGCGCGGCGAGCGCCGCCGAGCCGATCGCATAGCCCTTGGTCACCGCCTTGGTGGTGTTGCCGACCGCGTCGAGCGCATCGGTGCGGTGGCGGACGTCGTCCGGCAGCCCCGCCATCTCGGCGATCCCGCCGGCATTGTCGGTCACCGGGCCGTAAGCGTCCAAAGCGACGACCATCCCCGCCTGCGCGAGCATTGCGGTCGCGGCGAAGGCGATGCCGATCACGCCGGCGAGCTGATACGCCGCGATCACCGCGACGACGATGACGAGCGTCGGCAGCGCGGTCGATTCGAGGCTGATCGCAAGGCCCTGGATGACGTTGGTGCCGTGGCCGGTCTGCGACGCCTTGGCGATGCTGCGGACGGGTCTGAAGTTGGTGCCGGTGTAATATTCGGTGATCCACACCAGCAGTCCGGTGACCGCGAGCCCGACCATCATCGACCAGAACAGCTCCCAGCCGGTGAAGGTCGCCGCCGCGACGCCGGCGGCGGCAACCTGCGTCCCGCCGTCGAGGAAGGCGTTGCCGCCGATGATCGCGCTCATGTCGCCGAGCACATAGCGCGTGACGAGGTAGATCGCCGGGATCGACAGCAGGATGCTGACCCAGAACCCCTTGTAGAGCGCGCCCATGATCGACTGGCCGCGCCCGAGGCGGACGAAATAGGTGCCGATGATCGAGGTCAGGATGCACACCCCGCCGACGATCAGCGGGAGCGTCATCACCTGCAGCAGCGCATCGGCCTGGCGCAACGCGAGCGCGACCGAGATCATCGTCACGCCGATCGTGACGACATAGGTCTCGAACAGATCCGCCGCCATGCCGGCGCAATCGCCGACATTGTCGCCGACGTTGTCGGCGATGGTGGCGGGGTTGCGCGGGTCGTCCTCGGGGATGCCCGCCTCGACCTTGCCGACGAGATCGGCGCCGACATCGGCCGCCTTGGTGAAGATCCCGCCGCCGAGGCGCGCGAAGATCGAGATGAGCGAAGCACCGAACGCGAGTGCGGTGAGCGCCTTCACCACCACCGGCGCGCCGGCATCGGCGCCGTTCGGCCCGGCGAGGAACCAGAAGGTGCCCGAGATCGCGAGCAGCCCGAGGCCCGCCACCAGCAATCCGGTGACCGCGCCCGAGCGGAACGCCATCGTCAGGCCGCCCTGCAGCGAGGTCCGCGCGGCTTCCGCGGTGCGGACGTTGGCGCGGACCGAGATGTTCATGCCGACATAGCCCGCCACGCCCGACAGCACCGCGCCGAGCGCGAAGCTCACCGCCGACACGGGGGTGCGCATCCCGTCGAGGAAGAACCAGACGAGCGCGAGGACGATCACCCCGACGATCGCGATCGTGCGGTATTGCCGGCCGAGATAGGCTTTCGCGCCTTCCTGGATCGCGGCGGCGATGTCCTGCATCTTGGCGTTGCCCGCGGGCGCTCGGAGGACCTGGGCGGAGGTGAGGAGGCCGTAGGCTACGGCAAGCAAGCCACAGATGATGGCGGCATAGACGATCGTCATGCGTGTCCTTTCCCATGGATTATCGGTGGGACGGTACGCGACGGCGGCCCCCACGCTTGCCCGGCAGAGTAACGCGGCGGCGGGGCTTGGCAAGCGGCGTGGTTCGGGCGGGTTAGCCCGCGTGCTGATAGCCGAGCGCGCCGGGGAGCGACAGCGGCGCCCCGGCGTCGTGTAGCGTCAGGCCCGCGCCCGACGCGAACACGCCGATCCGCGTCGCGGGGGCGGCGGGGGCGCGGTGCGGCGCGAGTGCGAAAAGCAATTGATAGTCGTCCCCCGCGGTCGCCGCGGCGCACCGCGCGGCGCGGGTGTCGCCGGCCTGCGCGCGGTACGCGTCGGACAGCGGGATCGCCGCGAGGTCGATCGTGACGGCGAGCCCGCTTGCCGCCGCCATCCGCTGCGCGTCGATCAACAGGCCGTCGGACACGTCCATCATCGCATGGACCTGCGGGGCGAGCGCTTGACCTGCGGCAAGCTGCGGCTGCGGGCGGCGATAGGCGGCGAGCAGCTCTGCGGGGCCTGGCTGGCCGTGCGCGATGGCGAGCCCTGCGCCGGCATCGCCGATCGTGCCGGTGACCCAAAGCGCGTCGCCGGCCTGCGCGCCGCTGCGCGTCGGCGCGTGTGCGGCGTCGCCGAGCGCGGTGAGCGTGATGACGCGCGGGGCGTGGGCGGGGAGCGAGACGGTGTCGCCGCCAAGGATCGGCGCGGCGAAGGTGATGAGCGCGTCGGCGAGGCCGGCGAGGAAGGCGCTGTCCCAGTCTTCGCTCGGCGAGGCCTCGCCCACTGTCGCGTCGCCTGGAGGGGGGACGGCAGCGCTTCGCAGCGGGTAGTTGAGCATCACCCCGACGGGCACTGCGCCCTTGGCGGCGAGATCCGACAGGTTGGTCGCGACCAGCTTCCAGGCGACGTCGCCCGGCGGATCGCCGGCGAGGTAGTGCACGCCTTCGACCAGCGTATCGCTCGTCAGCACGAGCCGCCCGAGCCGCGCGGCATCGTCGCGCAAGCCCAGCGCGCCGGGATGGAGCGGCAGCGCGCGCACCGCGGCGAGGAAATCGGCTTCGGTCATGCGCGCCGGTCTAGCCGGAGTGGGCGCGGATGTCTGCTTTTGGTGGGGAGCGGGCCGACCCGTTCTTAGCAGCGGTTTCTAAAGAGCGGACATTCGTTCATGTGTGGTATGAGGCCGCAATAGCACCTACTTGTCTCAGAAATAGGCCCGAGGAGGGTCATTGATGCACTGAAATCGGAGATCGTTTGAGCATTGATGCTGGCAGTCAGGTACGGCACTATCCGCGGAGGGAACGCGGGGATTACGGTGGCGGAAAAACCTGGCGAGCAACGGACGCCTACTGATGCCGAAGTTCGGATCATCATGTTTCAAACCATGGAGCAGATGTTTCTGCACACCCAGGCTAACACCGCCCTATTGCAGGCCATCGAAGGTCGTCTAGCGGGTATAGAAGCGGGCGGAAATGCCGTCGCGGGCGTCGTCGACGAGAATGAAACACGCGTTGAAACCGAGCGCGCGGTTGCGGTGCAGAAAGAGTTGATTAATCACATTTTCGACAAGAGCCACCAGTATGTGACGATCATTATCGCAGGTGCCTTCGCGGCCTACTTCACTACGTTGGGTGTGATTTCTCCGAAGTTCAAAGATGCAGAGTTGCTCGTATCTGCCCTATTGATGACTTTTAGCCTGACTGTCTTCGTCATGTGGGAGATATTGAATATCTTCTATATCGGTCACCACACGTTCAAGGGCGACCTTGGTGTGATAACGAAGCAAACCCCGTGGCTTCGACGCGGCTGGTATCTCGCGATGATTGCGACGCTTGGTACGGCCCTTCCTTCGATTGGCCTATCGCTGTTCGTCTACCTTCGTGGCTTGGGCGTCGGAACGATGCTTACCACCCTCTTTTCGTAGGGGTTGCACCGTAGAAATGGTCCTGAACGACTGACCGCTTTCGCGCAGTGCGGTTAGCGGCGCGAATGACGGGCATTGGTCGCCTGCTGCCCGACCGCTTTATCGCAGGCCTAGCGTCCAAGCCACCATGCCGTGGCGGCGAAGAGACCGACAAGGAAAGCTATACCAAGAAGCACCATTGCCACCGCTGCCAACCAAGCTGCGATACGACCGTAGTTTTCATCGACGTACCCTACGACGGCTTCAGCAATCGCAATGAATAAAACGTCTTCCATCATCGGGTGGTAGCACCGCAACGAATGACCGCAACTGGGCGATTTGAGACCGACCGCTTTGCCGCCTGATCGCTGCCGGTCGACTTTCAGGCGCTGCTCGCGCGGTCTCGAGGGCGACACGGCGATACGGGGTGGAGACCGCCCGGCCGCTTTGGGGAAGGCGGATGGCGATCGCCGACGCTGCGCGGCGTTGCCGCCTTTCCCGGAAAGGATGCCGAAACGGGAAGGCAGGATCATGCCCGCTCAGCGCGGAGGCGACAGGCTCTGCACGACCCGCCGGATCATCGTCTGGTGATCGGGATCGAAGGGCGGCAAGGATCGCGCGGGATCGATGCCGACACCTTCCTGCGACCGGCCAGCGGGATCGCGATAGTCCTCGGCCGGCAGCATCAACGTCCAGCCATTCGGCAAAGGCTTGGCGAGCTGATCGGACAGCGCGCCGCGCGTTGTTCCGCCGATCTGCCTCACGTTTGGCAGCGCCCGCATCGCCAGCGTGAAGGTTTCGCCCGCACTGACCGTCACGTCGCTCGTCAGCAGCGCGACCGTGCCGAGATACCGGACGCGATCGCTCGGCACGACTTCGAACCGCTGATAGGCGCCCTTCGCGCCGACCGCTCGTTTCGAGAAGGCTAACCGGCGTTCGCTCGCGAACCGACCGGCGATGTGGAGGCTGATCGCATCATACCCGCCGCGGTTGTTGGTCACGTCCACGATCACCCCCGGAAGCCCTTGAAAGGCGGTGAGGGCATCATCGAGCGCCGGGTCCAGTGCGTGCATGTCGTCGGGTGGAGCATCCTTGTCGAACGCACCCATCGCCACGATGTTGAGGTAGCCGATCCGACCCGTCGTGCCCCAGAGGATGCGGCGGTTCGCGACGTGATGCCCGCCGCCGTCGAGCAGACCGGTAATCCCCTCGCGATAGGATTTGGACCAGGCTCGCTCCCTCTCGGCGGGATCGGCCCCCAATGCCGGGTTGGCTCGTGCGCTCGATATGGTTGGCGCTTCACCGCCTTCGAAAGCGTGATCGACACCGGCGATCGTGGCCTGCAAGCCCACATGCGCATCGTCGAGTCGCGCGAGCGCTTGGGTCGCGCGCTGGAAAAAGCCGAGGTCGGGGGGTGAAGTGACCGGAGTGGCAAGGGCAGCGGTGAGCGTGCCCAACGTTCGTCCGCGTCGGCCGAAGCCGGGATACAGATCGGCAAAGGTGGCTGCGATCACCTCGCCAAGATCGTGCGCCGTCCAACTTCGTTGCACGGTGCAGCGCCGCGGAAGCGCGGCAATACGATCGAAGCCATAGTGCGTCTGGTCGGCCGAGGCGGCGAATACGATGTGCGTCGGGCTTATGATCGACACACGCCGATACGTATCGTCGTCGGTATCGCCGGTTGGATCACGATAACAGAACGCGCCGGCGACGTGATACAGCGTGCGCGCCCCGCCGTGCACCACGAGGATATGCCCGTAGCCGCGGGATCGCCAAACACCGTCGGCAGCCTTACCCGCTGTTGCCATCGGCACCCATGGGCCGGCCAAGGCGGGAGACATGCCCGCTGCGACGAGCGTCGCACACGCGGCATATCGGATGAGCTTACCCGTCAGTGTCACCGCCATCGCCTTTTCCTCGAACCATAAGCGCGGTGTCTTGCTGCGGCAATACAGTTACGGATGTTTTGCTTTCCCAAACTCTGTGCCCGAGCTCGCATCCTCCTCCCGCGTGGCCGCGAGGCGAGCGGAAGCATGGGGATCGCCCGGCGGTCGCGACCGCAGGGTCATTCCTCGCGTTTGGCTCCGTCGAGCGCGCGTTCGGCGCGTGCCGCGTCGTGCGCTGTCGCGGCGCGTTCGGCCTTGCTGCGGCCGAACGCGGCGCGGTTGGTGGCGGCGGTCGTCTCGGCGGTGTCGCGGGCGCGGGCTTTCCGCGCGCGGCGGAGGTTGACGACCTCGCCCATGGTCAGGCGCGGACGTCCTTGGCGATACCGTCGAGCAGGCCGTTGACGAAGCCCGCCTCGCGCTTGTCGAAGAAGGCGTGCGCGACGTCGACATATTCGGTGATGACGGTGCCGACGGGCACGTCGGCGCGCGCGAGCAGCTCGTAGGTGCCGGCGCGGAGGATCGCGCGCATCGCCTTGTCGAGCCGCGCGAGGTTCCAGCCCTTGGCGAGCTTGGCGGCGATCGTCGTGTCGATCTCGGCGAGGCGCGCCTCGGTGCCCTTTACGACGTCGTCGAAGAAATCGACCTCGGGCTCGGCATATTCGGCGTCTTCGATCGTCGCCCCGAGGCGGTGGTTGTGGAACTCGTTGAGCAGCTGCGCGACGGGCGTTGCTTCCATGTCGTGCTGGTACAGCGCCTGGACGGCGGCGAGACGGGCGGCGGCGCGCGCTTTGGAGCGGGCGGCCGTGCGGGGAGTGGCGTGGGAGGACATGGGCGGGCGCCATAGGGGAAAAAGCGGGGAACGGGAAGATTGGTGTGTGGGGGCCTGTTACCTCCTCGGGGAAGAGAGGCGCTGGCGGATCAGTGCGCGCGCAGGGTTGCCCCGCAAGCCTCCCCTCCCTGGAAGGGAGGGGGCGGGGGTGGGTCGGCCCGTAATCGGGCGTGACGCGCGCCATAGATGCGGCGGCGACACCGCTTGCGTCAGAGCGCCGCGCGCCCGGGAGGCCGACCCACCCCCAGCCCCTCCCTTTCAGGGAGGGGAGGAGGTTAGGGGAGCCGGAGCGCGACCGATCTTGCGTGGGCGGGGAGGCCTTCGGCTTGCGCCAGCGCTACCGCGGCTGGGCCGATCGCGGCTAGGCCTTGCGGCCCGAGCTGCAGGAAGCTCGTGCGCTTCATGAAATCGAGCACCGACAGCCCGCTGGCAAAGCGCGCACGGCGCCCGGTCGGGAGCACGTGGTTCGGCCCGGCGACGTAATCGCCGATCGCCTCGGGCGTGTGGCGGCCAAGGAACACCGAGCCGGCGTGGCGCAGCTTGTCGAACAGCGCTTGCGGATCGTCGCATGCCAGTTCGAGATGCTCGGCGGCGAGGCGGTCGACCAGTGGGAGCGCCTCTTCGAGCGTGCGCACGACGATGATCGCGCCGTTCGCGTCCCACGCCGCGCGCGCGACCTTCGCGGTTGCGAGCGTCTCGATCTGGGCGTCGACCGCGGCGGCGACGGCGTCGGCGAATTCGGCCGAGTCGGTGAACAGGATCGACTGGCTGGTCGGGTCGTGCTCGGACTGGCTGAGCAGATCGGCGGCGATCCAGTCGGCGCGGTTCTGGCCGTCGGCGACGACGACGATCTCGGACGGACCTGCGACCATGTCGATGCCGACGACGCCGTAGAGCTGGCGCTTGGCCTCGGCGACCCAGGCGTTGCCCGGGCCGGTGATGACGTCGACCGGGCGGAGCCGATCGGTGCCGTAGGCGAGCGCGGCGATCGCCTGCGCGCCGCCGATCCGCCACAGCTCGTCGACGCCGACGATGTGCGCGGCGGCGAGCACCAGCGGGTTGACTTCGCCATCGGGGGTCGGCGTGACCATGACGATGCGATCGACGCCGGCGACCTTGGCGGGGATCGCGTTCATCAGCACCGAGCTCGGATAGGCCGCGCGGCCGCCGGGGATGTAGATCCCGGCATGTTCGATCGCGTTCCAGCGCGCGCCGGTGCGGATGCCGTTGGCGTCGGTGCTGTCGGTGCCCTGCGGCTTCTGCTTCTCGTGATAGGTGGCGATGCGCTCTGCCGCGAGCTCGAGCGCGGTGCGGAGGTCGGGGGCCAGGCCGTCATACGCGGCGCGCCATTCGCTGGGGTCGATCTGCCAGCCGGTGGTGTCGAGATCGTGGCGGTCGAAGCTCTGTGTATAGGCGTGGACCGCGGAATCGCCCTCGTCGCGCACGCGCGCGATGATCGCGCGGACGTCGCGCGCGACGTCGGCATCGGCTTCGCGGCGGGCGTTGACCAGCGTGGTGAAGTCGGCGGCGAAGGTGGGCGATGTGGTGGTGAGCTTGATCATAAGATGCTCCCCTCCTCCCTTTCAGCGAGGCGAGTCGTAAAGGCGCTCATGCCGCCATCTCCTGTGCAACAGCCTGCCGGAACGCCTCGACCAGCGGTACGACTTCGCCACGCGTCTTGAACGCCGCGCGGTTGACGATCAGCCGCGAGGTGACCTCGCAAATCACCTCGACCTCGACCAGGCCGTTTTCCTTGAGCGTGCGGCCCGACGACACCAGATCGACGATCCGCGGCGCGAGGCCGAGCAGCGGCGCCAGCTCCATCGCGCCGTTGAGCTTGACGCACTCGGCCGACACGCCGCGGCGCGCGAAATGCGCTTCGGTGACGTGGGGGTATTTGGTCGCGACGCGGACGTGGCTCCAGCCGCGCGGATCGTCGTTCGCGGCCATGTCGGCGGGCTCGGCGACCGACAGGCGGCAATGGCCGATGCCGAGATCGACCGGCGCGTAGAGTTCGGAATAGTCGAACTCGGCGAGCACGTCGGACCCGACGATGCCGAGCTGCGCCGCGCCGTGCGCGACGAAGGTCGCGACGTCGAACGCGCGGACGCGGATGAGGTCGATTCCGGGGGTGTTGGTAGTGAAGCGCAGCGCGCGGCTGTTCTCGTCGCTGAACGCGGCTTCGGGGACGATTCCGGCGCGTTCGAGCAAGGGGATCGCTTCGGCGAGGATGCGGCCCTTGGGGACGGCGATGATGATCGGGTCTGCCATGGCGCGGGCTTTACTTGGCGGCGGGGGTGGGCGCAACAACGCGACCGACGGAGAAAATCGATCATGGCCGATGAGCAGACCAATCGTGACGCGTTCCGGATCCAGCAGCGTTATTGCGAGGCCAATGCCGCGCCGGTCTATGCCCGGATGTGCGCGGCGCTCGTCGACGGGCTGACGCGGCGATCGGTCATCGGGGCGCGGGTGCTCGACTGGGCGGGCGAGCCGACGCGCGATGCCTTGCCGTTGCGGCTGTTCGGGGGACTGCATGCGCTGGTGCAGGCGGGGGACGATGCCGGGTTGGCGGCGGTGTATCCGGGGGCGGTGACCGATACGCGCGCTATCCTCGCGACGATCGAGCGCGTGCTGGTGGAGCATGAGGCAGCGTTGCTGCCGTGGCTCGACGGGCCGCCGCAGACCAACGAGCCGGGGCGGTCGGCGGCGCTGCTGCTCGGATTGCTCGAGATTGCGCGGGCGTGCGGGTCGCGCGTGGAGGTGCTCGAGATCGGGTCGAGCGCGGGGCTCAATCTGCTGATCGGGCGGTATCGCTTCGATCTTGGCGGCGTGGCGTTCGGGCCGACCGACTCGCCTGTGACGATCACGCCGCGCTGGAGCGGGCAGCCGCCCGATCCGGTGCCGCTCGAGATCGTGTCGGTGCGCGGGTGCGACGTCGCGCCGATCGATGCGACCGATCCGGCGGTGGCGGCGCGGCTCGCGGCCTATGTCTGGCCCGAGACGCCCGAACGCCTCGCGCGGGTGCGCGCGGCGGTGGAGATGGTGCGCGCGCATGGCGTGGCGCTCGCGCGGGCGGATGCGGCCGACTGGATCGAGGCGCGGCTCGCCGAGCCGCAGGCGGAAGGCGTGACGCGCGTGCTGATGCATTCGGTGGTGTGGCAGTATCTGCCCGAGCCGGTGGCCGAGCGCGTGCGCGTGGCGATGGCCGCAGCGGGCGCGCGTGCGACGGTCGAGCGCCCGCTTGGCTGGGTTGCGATGGAGCCCGATCGGTCGGTGGGGCACCAGGTGGTGCGGGCGCGGTGGTGGCCGGGGGGCGCGGAGTGGACGACGGTGGCGACGAGCCATGCGCATGGGGCGTGGATCGATACGGGGGCTGGCGCGGGGGCTGCGCCGCTGGTGGATTTGCCCGCGGCGGCGCAGGTCAGGGTTTGATCCTCCCCGTGCCGGGGAGGGTTTAGGCGGCCTCCCATTCATTGATCGCAGCGACGATCGCGTCGGGGTTCTCCCACGGGACGAAATGCCCGGCATCGACCTTTACCAGCGTGAGATCGGGCACCAGCGTGTCGAGCCCCTCGAGCTGGCTCGGCAGCAGCGCGGCGTCGCCGAGACCCCACACCACCAGCGTCGGCTGCGTCACCGGCGGGAACGCGCCGTCGAGGAACGCCGGACGCGGCGGCGTCTCGTCCATTGCCGGCACCAGAATCGGGCTCGCGCGGTACCAGTTGAGCATCGCGGTCATCGCGCCGGGTTGCGACCATTGGTCGAGATAGACCGGCTTTTCATCGGCGATCTTTGAGAAATCGGTGTGGCGCAGGAAGCTGCTGTCGAAGAAATTCGAGAGCCCGATGCTGTCGATATAGGTCTCGAACCCGGGATTGCGGAAGGCGGTGATGTACTGGCTCGCCTCACGCTGCGCCATGTCGTCGAACAGCGTGCGCTGGAAGACGAAGGGGTGCGGCGCGTTGACGATGACGAGGCGGGTGATGCGGCCGGGGTTCTGCAGCGCCGCCATCCACGCGATCGCGCCGCCCCAGTCGTGGCCGACGAGCGTGAAGGTGGTCAGCCCGAAATGGTCAGCGAGCGCGAGCAGGTCGGCGACCATCTTGTCGGGGGTGTAGTCGCCAATCGCGGCGGGCTTGGAGGAACGGGCGAAGCCGCGCTGGTCGGGGGCGATGACGAAATGATCGGCGCTGAGCTGCGGGATGACGTGGCGCCAGGTGCGGTGCGATTCGGGGAAGCCGTGGAGCAGGATGATCGGCGGGTGCGCAGGGTTGCCGGCGGTGGCGACATCGAGCTCGACGCCTGTCGGGAGGGCGATTCGGTTCAGGGTGAAAGCGGTCATTTTGATACTCCCCTCCCGCTTGCGGGAGGGGTCGGGGGTGGGCGCCCGGCCTCCACGTGCGGTTCGTTTCGATAGCGCGAGCCCACACCCAGCCCCTCCCGCAAGCGGGAGGGGAGAGGCATTACGGATAGCTGACCGTCTTTGGCACGGCCGGAATCGGGATCCACTCCTTGTCGTCGCCGGCCACTTTCGGAAACTCGCCCGCGGTCCAGGCGCGCTTGGCCTCGTCGATCCGGTCGCGGCGCGAGGAGACGAAGTTCCACCAGACGTGGCGCGGCGTGGTGAACGCCTCGCCGCCGCACAGCATCGCGCGTGCGCCCGTCGTCGAGCGCAAGGTGGCAGTGATGCCGGGCTTGAGCACGTAGAGCGTCATCGGCTCGAGCGTCATGCCGTCGAGCGTCGCCTCGCCGAGCGCGATGTAGAGCGCACGTTCGTCGGCCTCCGCATCGATCGGAATCGATCCGCCCGCGTCGAGCACGATGTCGGCGTAGATCGTCTCGGCATAGGTCGTGGTCGGTGCGGTCGCGCCCCAGAGGCTCCCCATCACGACGCGTGCGCGGGCGTTCGAGACCTCGACCGTCGGCAGATCGGCGCGCGCGACATGCTCGAACGCGGGCGCCATTTCCTCGTCCTGCTCGGGCATGGCGAGCCATGTCTGGATCCCCGATAGCTCAGGCCCGTCGGCGCGCGCCGCGTCGGGGGTACGCTCGGAATGGACGATGCCGTTCCCCGCGGTCATCAGATTGACCGCGCCGGGCTCGATCACGACGTCGCTGCCGAGCGAATCGCGGTGGCCAAGCGCGCCGCCGAACAGATAGGTGACGGTCGACAGATTGATGTGCGGGTGCGGCCGCACGTCGATCCCTTCGCCCATGCCGAGCCGTGATGGGCCCATCTGGTTGAAGAAGATGAACGGCCCGACCATCGTGCGCGGGCGCGAGGGGAGCGTGCGGTGGACCTTGAAGCCACCGAGATCGTGCGTGACGGGCGTGATCGTCTGCAGGATGAGGTCGTCGTTGGTCATTCGGAGCCCTCCAGCGCGTCGAGGATCGCGGGGAGATCCTCGGGGAAATAGGGTTCGGTGGCAGCGGCGAGATCGGCGCGCGTGAACCAGTGGAAGCGCGTCATCACGCGCTGTTCAAGCGCGGTATGGCCGCTCGTGTCGACCGCATCGTGCGGCGCGCGGACGCGGAAGTAGCGCTCGTCGGCGCTGACTTCGACGCCCTCGATCGTCAGGAACTCGACATGGCGTTGCAGCACTTGCGGCCCGCAATCGAGCTCGAGCCCGGTCTCCTCGCGCAGCTCGCGGCGCGCGGCGGCTTCATAGCTCTCGCCGGGATCGACCGCACCGCCCGGCGTACACCAGAAGGGCGGGCGATCGTCGGGATCGAAGCGGAACAGCAGCACGCGATCGGCTTCGTCGAGCAGCAGGATGCGCGCCGCCGGGCGGGGGACGCGGCTCATGCCCGCTCGTCTCCGGCGGCGTCGAGCTCGGGATAGTGGCGGAAGATGCCCTGCTCGTTGAACGCGATGCGCCGGTCGCTCTCGAGATAGGCGCGGATACCCGGCAGTGCGGCGACCTGATCGTGGCTGCGGAGCACCGCCGGATACGCGCCCTCGATCGCCGCCATCCGCTTGGGGAACATGTAGCGCAGGCCCTCGACCAGCTGGAACAGCGAGGTGTCGCCATAGCTCCAGCGATCGCCGATCAGCCATTCGCCGGGATTGGCCTTCGCCGCGCGTTCGAAATAGCCGAGGAACTTGGGGATGCGATCTTCGCGGAACGCGGCCGCGGCGATCAGCGCTGCGTCCTGCTGGTCCTCGTAATAGGCGTTGCCGTCGAGCGGGTGATGGACGTTGTGCGCCTCGGCGACGACATCGGCGATCGTCAGCTGGAGCTGGTTGAGCCACAGCCGGTCGGCGATTGTTGCGCCCCCGATATGGTGCTGGTCGCCGAGGTAGAGCAGAATGTTGGCGACTTGCGCGATCACCATTCCGTCGAGTTCCAGATACGGCGGCGCGAACGGCCCGCGCGCCGCCGCGTGGCGTTCCATGTCGTCGAGCAGCGCCTCGGCGCCGTGCTGCCGCGCGCAATCGTCATAGCCGATCCCCGCCGCTTCGAGCGCGAGCCGGACGAACTCGCCGCGGCCCTGAAGGTCGGGCCAGTACCACAGCTTGTAGCGCGCGCTCATTCGCCCGGCGCCCGTGCGCGGATCGCAAGCGCGTGGATGCGGTCGCGCAGCAGATCGGCGAGCGCGGTGTTGACGAGGCGCTGCCGCGCGACGCGCGACAGGCCGGCAAAGGCGGCCGATTCGACGCTCACGCTGAAATGCGATTCGCCGGTGCCGTCGTCGCCGAGATGGCCGGCATGCTGCGCGCTGTCGTTCGACACGTCGAGCGCGGTGGGGGCGAGCGCGGCGACGAGGCGCTCGCGGATCTCATCGACGAGCGGGCGCGGGGGTGCGCCAGGAATCGGGGCGGGGGCGGTGGCAGGGTCGGTCATCGCGCCTATATAGGCCGTTTTTGCAGTTAGGGAGCCCCGCGTGGCGCGCGAGGACGACAAGAAAGATGGCGCGAGAGAGCGGCCCGCCCCGCGCTTCCACGGCCGGGTCGAGGGGACCGGGCGCGTGTGCGAGGAACCGGGGTGCGACGAAGCGGGTGAATTTCGCGCGCCGGCGGGCGATTCGCCGCGGATGAGCGGCGACGGGCCGCGGCCGTATCGCTGGTTCTGCCTCGACCATGTCCGCGCGTTCAACGCGCGCTATAACTTCTTCACCGGGATGAGCGCCGAGGAAATCCACGCGCAGCAGCGGCCGTTCGCGGGATGGGAGCGCGAGACGCGGGCGTTTGCGCATTCGGGCGCCGACGTGCCGCCGAAATGGGGCGATTTCAGCGATCCGCTCGATGCGATCGGCGCGCGCTTCCGGCGCGCGGCCGAGCCGGCGCGCAAGGACGGGCGGCCGTTGTCGGAGGTCGACCGGCGGTCGCTCAAGGTGCTCGGGCTGGCGGCGGATGTCGACCGGCGGGGGTTGCGCGAGCGCTATGCCGAGCTGGTGCGCAAATATCATCCCGATCGCAACGGCGGGGACCGCGGTTTCGAGGCCAAGCTGCAGGAGGTGATTGCCGCCTATACGCAGCTGAAGGGTGCACCGGCGTTCGCGTGATGCGGCCGGGCGCGATCGCGACGCTCAGCCCGCCGCCCCCGGACCGACCACGCCGAACACGACGCCGTGCGGATCGCTCGCGACGATGATGCGGTCGCCGCCGGGCACGTCCATCGGACCCGACAAGACGCTGCCGCCCGCCTCGGCCACGCGCACGACTGCGGCCTCGATATCGGGCGCGCGGAAATAGAAGCGCCAGCCGGGGTGCCGCGCTTCGCCGGCATGCCGCATCGTCGCGCCGAAGGTCTGCTCGCCGACCGCGATGAAGCGGTACTCGCCGATCGGGCCCATCGGCATCACGTCGGGATAGCTCCAGTGGAAGATGTGGCGGTAGAAGGCGTCGCCGGCGTCCTGATCGGGGGTGATCAGCTCGTTCCAGTTGCATTTGCCCATGCCGCTGCGGTCATAGGCGGTGCTGTCTTCGTCGCTGTCGCCGCGCATGATGTAGAACGGAATGCCCTGCGGATCGGTGACCATCGCCATACGGCCGACGCCGGGGATGCTCCACGGGCCCATGAGGACCGCGCCGCCGACAGCCTTGATCGCCTCGGCCGAGGCATCGACATCGTCGACTCCGAAGTAGCACAGCCAGCCGGGCCTCGCCCCGCCTGCGGCCATTTCGGGCGTGAGCCGCATCACGCCGCCGACGAGTCCGTGGCCGGTCTCGATCATGCGATAGTCCATGTCGGGGGCGAGTTCGCCGATCTGCCAGCCGATGACATGATCGTAGAACGCTTTCGACGCGGGCGGATCGGCGCTGTGCAATTCGTACCAGATCGGCGTGCCATGCAGGTTGGTCATCGCTCGGGCTTCCTCATACGGCGGGGACGGCTTGCTCGGCGTACACCGCGAGCTGGTCGGCGAGCGCGCGTTCGAAGGCGGGCCGCGCGGTGCAGCGCGCGAGATAGGCGGCGAGCGTCGGGAGGCCTTCGAACAGTTCGTCGGTCGGGCCGATGCGCAACACTGCTGCCATCATCAGGTCGCCGACGGTGAAGGCGTCGCCGCCGAGATAGGGCTGGTCGCCGAGCGCCGTCGCCACCCCGCCGAGCCGCGCGCGCGCCGTTTCCAGGACGCTCGGGCGGCGTTGCGCCGACCACGGCTTGTCGGCCTCGAACAGGTCGCAGCGCACCAGATCCATCACCGCCGGCTCAACCGAATTGAGCGCGGCGATGACCCATTGCTCGGCGATCGCGCGGCCTGCGGCATCGTCGGGGAGCAGCCCCGCGCCGCGACGCGCGATGTGCAGCACGATCGCGCCCGATTCGAACAGCGCGACGCCGTCGTCGCGATAGGTCGGCACCTGGCCGAAGGGTTGCAGGCGGCGATACTCGGGCGTCTTGGCGTCGCGGATCAGATCGACCGTGTAGCGCTCGCCAATTTCCTCGAACGCCCAGCGCGCGCGAAGATCGCGGACCTGGCCGCGCGCAAATTTGGGTACCCAGGCAAAGGTGGTGATGGTCGGAGTCATCGATACCGCTCCTCGATTGGCCGGATCAGTCGGCGAGCGCCGCCTCGGGAGGCGCCGCGGGCGCGGCCGCCGCGTCCATCCAGAACGGCCCGAAGCCATGGCCGTCGGGATCCTCGACCCCGCGCGAATACATAAAGCCTTCGTCTTCGGCGCCGTGGACTTCGCGCCCGCCCGCCGCGATCGCGGCGGCGGCGAAGGCATCGACCGCTTCGCGCGAATCGAGCGCCAGCGCGAAGAGCGGGCCGCCGGTCGCGCGCGCATCGCCCGGCGGCTTGGGCGAAATGCCGCGATAGACCGGGTGGCTGAGCAGGTTGAAGGTGATCGTGTCGGACCACGCCATCGATGCGGCGTCGGCGTTGGAGAAAGCGTGATTCTTGGTGCAGCCGATCGCCTCGTAAAAGGCGGTGGACGCCGCGACGTCGGCAACCGGCAGGCTGATGAAGATCCGCTGTGTCATGGCGCCACTCTCCGGTGCGATTCGACGTTTGCAAAGGATGCTGTCGATAGTTACAAATTGCAACCATGAAGTTAGCAAAAGTGACTGATGCACCCGATGGGACAATCAAGCGCTGGTATGACGATGCGTGCGGCACCGCGCTCGCGCTCGAATTCGTCGGCGAGCGCTGGTCGCTGCTGGTGATCCGCGAGTTGCTGCTCGGCCCGCGGCGCTTCGGCGAGATCCGCAGCGGATTGCCGGGGCTGAGCGCGAACGTGCTGACGCAGCGGCTGCAGGGGCTCGAGGCGGCGGGCGTGCTGACGCGCGAGACGCTGCCGCCGCCGGCCAATGTGCAGGTCTACGCCTTGACGCCGTGGGGCTATGAAGCCGAGCCGATCGTCATGGCGCTCGGCCGCTGGGCGCTGCGCTCGCCCGCGCACGACCCGTCGCTGCCGTTCTCGCGCGTCGCGCTGATGCTCGCGCTGCGGATGATGTTCGATCCCGCAAAAGCAGAGGGCTTTGCCGCGCGGATCGGATTTTCGCTGGGGAACGAGCGCTATGTGGCGGCGATCGGCGATGGCGGTCTGACGCTCGCCCGCGACGGGACCGCGCAAGCGGACGCGGTGCTGGCCGGCGAGCCCAACGAGTTCTTGCCCGCTTTGTTCGGAACGACGCCGCTCGCCGCGGTGGTCGCTGGCGGGCGGCTTGCGGTCAGCGGCGACGTGGCGCTGGCCGCCCATTTCTGCACGCTGTTTGCGCTACCCGCCAAGATTGCATGAAACTCGCGTCTCGACTTGGCGCGATCCGACCGGCTAGGGAGGGACGACCTTCTTGCAGAGCATTTTCAGCATGACCACGATTCCGAACACCCAGCCCGACAGCCGCGAGACGACGATCCTCGACGCGCCCGACCAGATGAAGAAAGTCCGCGACCTGTTCGGGATCGATTCGGACATGGAAGTCCCGGCCTTCTCGCTCGCCGACGAGCGCGTGCCCGATCTCGACCCGGCCTATGTCTTCGACAAGGACACCACGCTCGCGATCTGCGCTGGCTTCGCGTTCAACCGCCGCGTGATGGTGCAGGGCTATCACGGCACGGGCAAGTCGACGCATATCGAGCAGATCGCGGCGCGGCTGAACTGGCCGTGCATCCGCATCAACTTGGACGCGCATATCAGCCGCATCGATCTCGTCGGCCGCGATGCGATCGTCTTGAAGGACGGCCAGCAGGTCACCGAATTCAAGGAGGGTCTGCTGCCGTGGGCGCTGCAGACGCCGACCGCGCTCGTGT
The DNA here is from genome assembly GCF_035019905.1 of Sphingomonas sp. 10B4. NCBI lineage: Bacteria > Pseudomonadati > Pseudomonadota > Alphaproteobacteria > Sphingomonadales > Sphingomonadaceae > Sphingomonas > Sphingomonas sp. 10B4. The sequence continues at coordinate 17,615 of NZ_JASJVC010000035.1, forward strand.
TCGACGAATATGACGCGGGCCGCCCCGACGTGATGTTCGTGATCCAGCGCGTGCTCGAGACCGAGGGCAAGCTGACGCTGCTCGACCAGAACCGCGTGATCCGCCCGAACCCGTTCTTCCGCATGTTCGCCACCGCCAACACGGTCGGCCTCGGCGATACGTCGGGCCTGTATCATGGCACGCAGCAGATCAACCAGGGCCAGATGGACCGCTGGAACATCGTCGTCACGCTCAACTATCTGCCCGCCGCGGTCGAGGCGCAGATCGTGCTCGCCAAGTCGGGCGAGTATGACCAGCCCGAGGGCAAACGCCAAGTCGACAACATGGTGCGCGTGGCCGACCTCACGCGCCGTGGTTTCATGAACGGCGACATCTCGACCGTGATGAGCCCGCGGACCGTTATCACCTGGGCGCAGAACACGCTGATCTTCGGCGATGTCGGCTTCGCGTTCCGGCTGTCGTTCCTCAACAAGTGCGACGAAACCGAGCGCAGCCTGGTCGCGGAATATTACCAGCGCGTGTTCGGCAAGGATCTGCCCGAGAGCGTCGTCGGTGCAGCCCCCAAGGCTGGCGCAAAGTGATGTTGGCGCTGCTCCTGCTCCAGGCGGCAGCGCCCGCCGCTCCGGCGACGCCGGCACCCTGGGCGGTGCAGACGCGCCCGAGCGGCAAGACGATCGCGACCTCGAGCTCGGCCTGGTCGACCGACAACAGCGCGCGGCTCGTGGTCCGCTGCGACACCACGGGCGAGAAGATCGTCTCGCTCCAGTTCATCCCCAAGGCCGGCTTTGCCGCCGCGTTGCCGCGGCCGGTGTCGATCAATGTCGATGACGGCGGCTGGCTCGGCACCAACTGGCAGTTCCCGGGGAGCGGCGCGTTCATCAGCGACGATGTCGTCGTCACCAATCTCGCAGCGATGATCGCGGGGGGCAAGTCGATCCGCGTGCGGGTGATCGATCCCGACAACAAGCCGGTCGATGCGGTGTTTGTCGGACCGGGGCCAGCACCGATCCGGCAAGTGCTTTCGGCGTGCGGCTATGAATTCGGCAAGGCGCCGGCGCGCGTCTTGGCACCCGCGACGCGCGTGCCCGCCGATCCGGCGACGGCCAAGAAAGCCCCTGCTCCCGAAGACGAATAAGGCCGTTACGATGACCGATTCCGCCGCCACCACGCTTGGGCGCCTCAACCATGTCGGCGTCGCGACGCCCTCGATCGAACGCTCGATCGCGCTGTATCGCGACTTGCTTGGCGCGACGCAGATCGGGGAGCCGTTCGACCTGCCCGCGCAAGGCGTGAAGGTCTGCTTCATCGACACGCCCAACACGCAGATCGAGCTGATCGAGCCGTATGATGAGAGCTCGCCGATCGCGGGGTTCCTGCGCAAGAACCCGGCGGGCGGGCAGCATCACGTCTGTTTCGAGGTGCCCGACATTCACGTCGCGGTTGCCGATTTGCAGGCCAAGGGCGCGACCGTGCTCGGGACCCCGCGGATCGGCGCGCATGGCACGCCGATCGTGTTCGTCCATCCCAAGGACATGGGCGGGCTGCTGGTCGAGCTGATGGAGACTCCTGCGCACGGCTAGCGTGGCGCTGGGTTTCGGCGTATGTTCGGACTGTGAACGACCCTAATCCCAAGCTTCAGCCGGTCGATGATGCCATCGGTCCGCTCGACGAGCATGGCCAGCAGATCTGGTCGCCCGAGGCTCAGGCAATGGTCGCCCGCGTGCACGCTGATCCAGACTATTGGGCAGGGATCGAAGACGCGGAGGCCGACATCGCCGCCGGGCGCGTCTACACCACCGATGAAGTCTGGGAGCATCTGGCAGAGACCAAGCGGCGTTGGCGGGCCGAACGCGGCCTGTGAAGGTACGGTGGTCGGCGCGTGCCACTGCCGATGTGCAGCGGCTCTGGCTCTTTGCCGCTGACCGCGACATTGGCCTGGCCGAGCGACTGGAAGATGAGCTTCGCCAACGCGCGGAGCTGCTGGCGGCTTTTCCGAATATGGGGCGTCGTATCAGCGACAACGGGCACCGTGAGATATCGCTGGTGAACCTGCAATGCATCCTCAGATATCGTCTTGCGGATGACGTGATTCTTATCATCTGCGTCCACCACGCCCGCGAAAACAGGGAAACACCATGACCACGATGATCCAGTCCGAACGGCGCGGCGACGTGCTTGTCCTCACGCTCGACCGGCCCGAGCGGCTGAACGCTGCGCCGCCCGCGATGTTCGTCGAATTGCGCGCGGCGCTGGCGTCGCTCGACGGCGCGCGGGCGGTGCTCATCGCCGGGGCGGGGCGCGCTTTCTGCTCGGGGGCCGATGTCGGCGGCGGGGCGCTCGGTAGTGAGGATCCGGGGAACGCGACGTTCGCGGCGCTGACCGAAAGCTACAATCCGACGATGGCGGCGATCGCCGATCTGGCGGTGCCTGTCGTCAGCGCGGTGCGCGGGCCGGCGGCGGGGATCGGCTGCAGCCTCGCACTCGCGGCCGATTTCTGCGTGGCGAGCGAGACGGCGTATTTCCTCCAGGCGTTCGTCAATATCGGGCTGGTGCCCGATGGCGGCGCGAGCTGGATGCTGCCGCGCCTGATCGGCAAGGCGCGCGCGAGCGAGATGATGCTGCTCGGCGAGAAGGTGCCCGCGGCCAAGGCGCTCGACTGGGGGATGATCCACAGCGTCGTCGCCGACGACGCGCTCGATGCGAGGGCGTTCGCGCTGGCCGAGCGGCTGGCGGCGGGGCCGACGGTCGCGATCGGGCTGATGCGCCGCCAGATCCGCAGCGCGTATGAAGGCGATTATGCCGCGGCGATGCTGCAGGAGGCGGAGAACCAGCGCACCGCGCGGGGATCGGCCGATTCGATGGAGGGCGGGATCGCCTTCCTGCAGAAGCGCAAAGCCGCCTTCAAGGGCGCCTGAGGCGCGGCAATAAGCGTAGCGTGACGCCATAGAGCGCGTGGTGGGTCAGGACCCGCCTCGCACCGCGGGCTTGCCCGGCCACCGCTGCCGCGACGTCGGCAGCGGGGGCTGGACGGTCGGATCGGGGGCAGGCGCCTGTGCGGTCACAGGCGCGGCGATCGACAGCAGCGACGTCATACGCGAGCAGATCGCCGGATCGTGTGATCCTCGCGCGGGATGATGATCCCGACGCCCGAGGCCGAAGCGCTCGGCCTGATCGCCAATGGCGAGCCGATCGCGTCCTGCGGATGGTCGCGGGACGCGGTACGGAAAAGGCGCGCCCGGCGGGTGAAAGCCGGACGCGCCCCGCCGTGATCGATGCCGTGATCGATGCCGCACGCCTTACTGCGCGGCGTTCTTGACCTCGCCCTTGCCCATCGCCGAGACAAGCACGTCGCCCGACCCCGAGAAATTGGCCGCAGGAAGCGTGGCGACGCGATTGCCGACGCGGACCAGCACATCGCTCAGTGCCCCGTTCGCGCCTGCGCGGACCGACTGAACCGTGCCAATCGCGCGCCCCGCGGTGTCGCGGATCGCCATACCGGGCGCGACCGGGAAGGCCCCGGCGCTCGCCGCACCCGATCCTGCCAGCGCGAGGCTGCCGCTCGCACTGGCGGCATTGCCCATCGTCGACGCCGCGCCCGAGGCCATGCCGTTGGCCGAAGCCCCGACCGCAGTGACCGCGCCGGTCGCGCGCGAGGTTGCGGTGCCCGCAGCGCTCCGGCCGCGATCGGCGATGTTGCGCGTCGCGCCGACCGCACGATCCGCGCCCGAGCGGACCGCGCCGGTCGCCTGGCCCGCGGTGCTGCGGACCGCGTCGGTGCCGACCAGTTGCGCGTCGATGCTGCCGCCGAGCGAAGCACTCCCGCTCCCGCTACCGGTGAACGAGCGGTCGCCGATGCGGTTGGTCGAATCGAGCGCGGAGGCGCTGCTCGTGGTGTTCGAGGCGTTCACCGTGCCCTTGCGCGTATCGACCGTCTTGCTCGTGCGCGTCGAATGCGTGCTGCGCGTGACGCTGTCGCTGCTGAGCGGTCCGCGCTCGAGCGTGCTGCCGAGCATGCCGTTGGTCGAGCCGCTCAGCCCGCCCAATCCGCCCCCCAGCGAACCACCGAGCGCGCCACCGAGGCCGCCGCCGCCACCGCCGCCGAGAAGCTGCGCCGAAGCGGGCGACGCCGCGATGACGAGGGCAAGCGTTGCGGTACCAAACAGGGTCTTGATCATGATGAGTCTCCGTTGCTGCTGCAGGGAGAACGGGGCCCGCTTGCGATTTAATCCCGCGCTGCGCGAAAATTATTTCGCGGGCTGCGTGCGACACGTGCCGCAGACCAGCCCGCGGCCATATTTGGCATCGGGCCCGCGCGCGCCGAGATCGACTGCACCGGCATCGACCTGCGCGAGCGCGGCGGGCATCGCGGTTGGATCGAGCGCCGGGTACACGCGCGCGATCGTCGCGGCGACCAGCGGCGCGGCGAACGAGGTGCCGCGGACCGTCATGCTGCGTCCGCCGGTCGCGGCGGCGCGCAAATCGGCGCCGGGCGCGGCATAGTCGAGATGCCGCGCACGCCCCGCCTCGATCAGCACGCGGTTGCGCGCGTCGACGCCAGTCACCGCGATCACGCCTGGATAGGACGCCGGGTAGCTCGGCGGTGCGGCCGGGCCGTCATTGCCGACCGCGGCGACGATCATCAGCCCGCGCGCTTGCGCCGCCGCGACGACGCGGCCGAGCAACGGGTTGGCCGGGCCGACCAGGCTGATCGTCACGACGGCGACGCGCTGCGCGACCATCCAGCCGAGCGCCTTGGCGATCGCGGTCGCATTGCCGCCGGCGGGATCGGCGCCATAGACGTCGGCCGAGGCGATCCGCGCGCCGGGCAAGGCACCGCGCACGCTGCCCGATCCGGCGATCCCCGATCCGGCGATCAACGATGCGACCGCGGTGGCATGGTCGTTCGCGCGCGGGGCGCCCGCCGCAAAGCCGCTCGACAGCGCCGCCCCCGCGACGCCACCGTCGATCACCCCGACCAGCGGCCCCGCACCGCGCGCGGCCGCCGCGGCAGCGACAGGCGCGACGCCGCTCGCGAAATGGAGCTGGTCCGCGCTGACCTCGGCATCGCCGAGCTGGCGCAGATCGCCGATCGCCGCTTTCAGCGAGCGGTTGGCCGGGACAGCCAGGCGTGCGAAGCCGACGCCGAGAATGTCGCCGCGTTCGAGCAGCCGATAGCCCTTGGCTTGCGCGGCGGCGAGCCAGGCGTCGCTCGGCGCATCGACGACGATCTCGCCAGCGCGTGCCGCGAACCCGTCGGGATCGCGCGCGATCTCGCGCGGATGCTGGCGCACCAGCCGGTCGATCGTCGCGCGGCGGACGTCCTCGAGTCGGTCGATCGCGGTGCCGGGCAGCCGCAGCGCGCTGTCGGCGAGCCCGTCGATGCGCGGTAATGCGCCGATCACCGGCACTTGCGGCAGCAATTGCGCCCGCGCCGCGGCGAGGCCGAGCGGCAGGATCGCGGCGAGCAAGACGAGTCGTTTGGGCAAAGCGGGTCCCCGTATTGGCCTTTTGGCCTGTGCGTGGATTAAACGGGCGACGCCATCCGTTTCATCCGCTCGAGAAGGAAAACACCTTTGGCCGCGTTCGAGGATGATCTGCTGGGACTGCTGCCGCGCTTGCGGCGGTTCGCCCGCGCGCTCGCCCGCGACGCGGCGGATGCCGACGATCTGTGCCAGGTGACGGTCGAGAAGGCGTTGCTGGCGCGGGCGCAGTGGCAGGCGGGCACGAGGATGGATAGCTGGATGTACCGGATCATGCGCAATAGCTGGATCGACACGACGCGCGCGCGAAGCCGCGCGGCGCAGACCTTCGTCGCCGAAGCGGCTGGGCTCGGCGTCGGCAGCGACGGCGGGGGTGAGACGCGCGTCGCGCTCGGCGAAATCGACCGCGCGATGCAGGCTCTGCCCGACGAACAGCGCGAGGCGGTCGCGCTCGTGCTGGTCGAGGGGCTCGCATATAAGGAGGCGGCAGCCGTGCTCGACATTCCGATGGGAACGCTGACCTCGCGGCTGGTGCGCGGGCGCCAGGCGCTGATGGCGCAACTGGGAGAAGCGGCGTGACGGTCGATCCCGAACTGCTGATGGCCTATGCCGATGGCGAACTCGACCCGCTCAGCGCCAAGCGCGTCGAGCGCGCGATCGCGCAGGATCCGGCGCTTGCCGCGCAAGTCGAGCGCCACCGCGAACTCCGCGCGCGGATCGCGGGCCGCTTTGCGCCCATCGCCGCGGAAGAAGTGCCCGATCGGCTCGCGGCGCTGATCCGTGCGGCGCCGGTTGCGCTGCCGGTGCGGCGCCCGATCGCGACGCGCTGGCGCGAGGCGATCGCGCTGGCGGCGTGTCTGGTGATCGGCGTTTCGGTCGGGCTCGGCTGGGATCGCGGTCCGGTCACGACCCAGGGCGGTCGGCTGTATGCAGCGGGACCGCTCGCGACCGCCCTCGACACGCAATTGGCGTCGGCTGCGGGCGCGGTGCGCGTTCCGGTCAGCTTCAAGGATCAGGCAGGCCGCTATTGCCGCGTCTTCAGCGCGACCGCGATCGACGGCATCGCCTGCCATGACGCGACAGGCTGGGCGCTGCGCCAGACGCGCAGCGGCGCGACCGGTGCGACGACCGAGTACCGCCAGGCCGGATCGAGCGACGCGGCGTTGATGGCGGATGCGCAAGCGCTGATGGCAGGCGATCCGCTCGACGCGACCGCCGAGCGCAGCGCGCGGGCCGGGGGGTGGCGGTGATGCGTCAGGCGCTGGTGAGTGCGCTCACGCGGTAGCGCGACGGTATACGCGTTCTTTATGGAAAGCGGCTGACTTCCCTCGGGAATCTTTACGGCGGGATCGATACCGCGCTGGGCATCGACCCCGGCAAAGGATTCTCCACGTGCGTTTTTGTATACTAGCGACGCGGGCCCGCGGCGCGCTCACCCCGCGCCGTCTCGCGCTGGTCGGCGGTGGCGCGCTGCTTTTCGCGTCGTCTGCCGCCTTCGCCGATCCGGCGGCGTCGCCCGGCTTCTCCGGGCCGCTCGCCCCCAATCCGCATCCGATCGCGGTGAATGCTGGACCCTTTGGCGACGTGACGGTCACCGGCCAGGTCAGCGGTCTCGCGATCGCGCAGAGCCATGTGACGAATGCGGCCGGCACCGTGACGTCGGATACGGCGGCCGACATTTCGAACGCGCAGGTCGAGATCCAGACCACCACCGGTCCGCTCCAGCTCTATGTACAGGCCGGCGCCTATTCACTGCCCGCGCTCGGCACGTCGTACCTTCGGTCGGGCAAGGCGCAGGACCTGCTCTTCGGTCCCGTTCCCGTGGCCTATGCCAAGGCCGTGCTCAGCAAGGATCTGTCGATCACCGCGGGCTTGCTGCCGACCATGATCGGTGCGGAATCGACCTTCACCTTCCAGAACATGAACGTCGAGCGCGGCCTTCTCTGGAACCAGGAACCCTCGATCAGCCGCGGTGCGCAGGTCAATTACGCGCATGGCAAGCTGAGCGCGGCGGTCTCGCTCAACGACGGTTACTATTCGGGCAAGTTCAACTGGGTCTCGGGAACTGTGGCCTATGCGTTCGACGGCTCGAACACGCTTACGCTGATCGGCGCGGGCAGCGTTTCGCGGTCGCGGCACGCGTCTTATGCAACGCCGCTGGCGCAAAACAACGGCAGCATTTTCAATATCATCTACACCTATAGCAAGGGGCCGCTCACCCTTACCCCCTATCTCCAATACAACCGGGTCGAGCGCGACGACGCTTTGGGTCTCAACCGCTCGGCAGCGACGTTCGGGGGCGCCCTGCTCGCCAAATATACGCTTCCCAAGGGCTTCTCGCTGGCCGCGCGCGGCGAATATCTGAAGTCTTCGGGAAAGGAGTGCGGGCTGGCGAGTGCCTGTGTGCCGACCAACCTGCTTTACGGGCCGCACAGCGATGCCTGGTCGGCAACCTTCACGCCGACCTATCAGAAGGGGATCTTCTTCGCGCGGGGCGAAGTTTCCTATACCCGGATCGGCAAGCTTGAACCCGGCCTGGGCTTCGGGGCCGATGCCAATCGGCGCGATCAAATTCGCGGCTTGCTCGAAACCGGCTTCCTGTTCTGATGCTCGGGCGCGGGGCGGCCAGCTCCAGGCTGCCGCCCCGCGCACTTTACGCGATCAAGCGATAGCCGATCCCCGGCTCGTTCAGGAGGAAGCTGGGTGCTGCCGGATCGGCCTCGAGTTTTAGCCTGAGCGCGCGGATCGCGACCCTGAGATAGGCGACATCCTCGACATGCCCGTCGCCCCACACGCGACGCAGCAGATGCGTGTGCGTCAGCAGCTTGCCGGCATGGCGCGCGAGTTCGGCAAGCAGCGCAAACTCCTTGCGCGTCAGTTTGACCTGCGCGCCGTCGCGCCAGACCTGGTGCGCGGCAAGGTCGATCTCGACTGGCCCCGCACGGAGACGGTTCTGACCGACCGAGGACACAGTGTGCCGGCGCAGCGCGACGCGCACGCGGGCGAGCAGTTCGTCGGTGTCGAACGGCTTTACGACATAGTCGTCGGCACCCAGATCGAGTGCCGCGACCTTCTCGGTGATCGCGTCGCGCGCGGTGAGGACGATGACGGTACGCTCGAGCGCCTTGAGATGGGGAATGAGTTCGATTCCGTCGCGATCGGGAAGCCCCAGATCGAGCAGGACGAGCTCGCAGCCGGGGCGCCGCGCACAGGTCAGCGCCTCGGCGGCGTTGGCGGCCTCGTCCGCGCTCAGCCCGCCGCGCTCGATAGCGCCGCGCACCAGTCGGCGGATCGCCGCTTCGTCGTCGACGATCAAAATCTGGCCGGTCATGGGAGCCGCACCGCGATCACCTGTCGTCTCATGGGCCTCATTCCGATGTCGTGCGCCGGATCAGGGCATTCGGCCAGGTGACGACGAACGCCGAACCCTCGTCGTCGCGGTTGGCGGCGCTGACGCGCAATCCCATCGCTTGCGCAAAGCCCTGGACGATCGCGAGGCCGAGCCCGGTGCCGCCGGTCCGATCATTGCCGTCGACGCGGGTGAAGCGGTCGAACAGATGCGCTTCGCTGCCGACCGGCAGGCCGGGCCCCTGATCGAGCACGCCGAGCGTCAGCCCGTCCGGCGTGCGGCGGCCCTCGATCACGATGTCGGTATCGGCGGGGGCGAACTTGGCGGCGTTGCCGAGCAGGTTGATCAGCACGTGATGCAGCATCCGCGGGTCGGCCTCGACCAAGGGCAGCGTCGGCGGCACGTCGAGCACCAGCCGGTGCCGTGCGAGTTCGGCGCGCAAATCGCGCGCGGCGGCAGCGACGGCATCGGTCAGGTCGGTCGCCTCGCGCTTGACGACGAGCGCGCCCGCCTCGATCCGCGTCATCTCGACCAGATCGTCGAACACGCGCCGCAGCCGCCGCGCTTCGCTCTTGAGCGTCGCGGTGGCGGGGGAGGTGCCGTGCGCGACCGCGAGTTCGTCGGCGGCGGCGACGACTGCGGTGAGCGGCGTCTTGAGATCATGCCCGATCGAGGACAGCAGGGTCGCGCGCAGATCGTCGCGTTGCTTGAGCGCATTGACCTCGCGTGCCTGCGCCTCGAGCTGCAGCCGCTCATGCGCCAGCGCGGCCTGACCGACCAAGGTCGAGAACAGCACGCGCTTGTCCGCCGGGATCGGGTCGCCGCCTTCGCGTGCGACGCCGAGCACGCCGAGCACGCCCAAAGCGGTCTTGAGCGGATGGAACTGCCACTCGCTCGCGGTGAGCGTGCCGCTGTCGCGCCCGGTGACCTCGCCGCGGTCGAACGCCCATTCGGCGGCGGCGGTATCGATCGGGCTCAGCTCGACCATCGAGGGCGCGGCGGCGATCGCGACATGGCGGCCGTCGCGATTGGCGAGCAGGATCGTCGAGACGCCGAGCAACGCGGCGATCTCCTCGCACGTCGCCGTCGCGGTGCCGTTCTCGTCAGAGACGCCGGCAAGGCGCTGGCCGAACGCGGCGAGCGCGGCATTCTCGGTCGCGGTGCGCGCGCCGACATTGGCCTCGCGCCGCACCTGTCCCGCCAGCTGGCTCGCGACCACCGCGACGATCACGAACACGGTCAGCGTGACGACATTGTGCGGGTCGGTGATCGTCAGCGTGTAGAGCGGCGGCAGAAAGAAGAAATTGTACGCCAGCGCCGCGCCGACGCTCGCGATCAGCGACGAGCGCAGGCCGTAGAGCGTCGCGGTGGCGATCACCGGGAGCAGATAGAGCAAGTCGATCGCATCGGCCCCGACCACCGGCAGCAGCAACTGCGACAGCGCGGTACTCGCGGCGACGAAGGCGAGCCCGATCGCGCTGCCGCGCGCCAGGATCGGACGCGTCGTCGGCGTCTCGCGCCGCGTCTCGCTGGCCTCCGCGACGGGGACGACGTGGATCGCCACGCCGTCGAGCGCGCGCACCAGCCGGTCGACCACCGAGCCGTGGCGCAGCTCGAACCACCACGAGCGCCGCGACTTGCCGATCACCACTGCGGTCGCGCGTGCCTCGCGTATGTGCGCGCACAGCCCTTCGAGCACGTTGCCCGCCGGCACCGTCGCGATCGTCGCGCCGAGCCCGGTGGCGAGGTCGAGCGCAGCGGCCATCCGCGCGCGCGCAGGCGCCGAAAGCGTGGCGGAGCGCGGCGTCTCGACCACGACCGCGGTCCAGCTCGCGTGCAGCGCATCGGCGAGCCGCTTGGCCGAACGGATCAGCACGTCGCTGCCGGGCTGGTCGCCGACCGCCACGACAAGGCGCTCGCCACCCGCCCAGGTGCCGCTCTCGCCGAGACTCGCGACATGGTCGAGCAGATGTCGGTCGACGGTCTGCGCGGCGCGGCGCAGCGCGAGTTCGCGCAGGGCGGACAGGTTCGACTTGGAAAAGAAATGGCCGAGCGCGCGCGTCGCCTCGGCCGGGATATAGACCTTGCCCTCCTTCAGCCGCGTGATCAGCTCGTCGGGGGGGACGTCGACGACTTCGATCTCGGCATCGTCGAGCACCGCATCGGGCACCGTCTCGCGCACGCGGACGCGGGTGAAGCCGGCGACGACGTCGTTGAGGCTCTCGACATGCTGGATGTTGAGCGTGCTGAGCACGTCGATCCCGGCCTCGCGCAGCTCCTCGATATCCTGCCAGCGCTTGGGATGGCGGCTGCCGGGGGCATTGGTGTGCGCGAATTCGTCGATCAGCGCGACCGTGGGGTGCCGCGCGAGCATCGCGTCGAGATCGAACTCCTCGAGCGTGTGCGCGCCGTGCTCGATCTTCGCGCGCGGCAGGATCTCGAACGGGGCGGTGAGCCGGTCGGTGTCGGCGCGGCCGTGCGTCTCGATCACGCCGGCGACGACGTCGGTGCCGCTGCGCAGCAATTCGGCGCCCTCGCGCAGCATCTCGAAGGTCTTGCCGACGCCGGGTGCTGCGCCGAGGAAGATCTTCAGGCGGCCACGTCCCTCGCGGCGGGCGGCTTTGAGCAGCGCGTCGGGGGAGGGGCGGGTGTCGGTCATCGCGCGGCCCCTTCCGTCACCCCGGACGTGTTCCGGGGCCCACCGGCCCGCACACGCTGAAGCCGGTCAGCGCGCGGCGCGGTGGACCCCGGGACGCGCCCGGGGTGACGGTAGGAGGGGAGGCGCGTCAGGGTCATTGACCCGGCGTGGTAGCGGAAAGCGTAGCGAGCTGTCGATTGAGCAGCAGGACATTGACGTGGGGCTCGCCGATGATGCCGAGCACCGGCGTATCGGTCTGCGCTTCGATCAGCGACTTGACCTTGGCGAGCGCGAGGCCGCGTGCCTTGGCGACACGCGGGGCTTGCAGCATCGCCGCCTCGGGGCTCAGATCGGGATCGAGCCCCGACGCGCTCGTGGTGACCAGGTCGGCGGGGAGATCCCCGGTCATCCCTTCCGCGCGCGCGCTCGAAACGCGCTTGGCGATGGCATCGCGCAGGTCCTTCGAACCCGGCGCGAGGTTGGTCGCGGCCGACGAACTCGCATCATAGCCATCCTTGCCGGCGGCCGAGGGACGCGGATGGAAATAGGTCGGCCCCGTGAAATTCTGCGCGATGAGCGCGGAGCCGATCGGCTCGCCCTTGGCGTTGCTCAGCAAACTGCCATTGGCCTGCACCGGCAGCGCGACCTGCGCGACGCCGGTGATCGCGGCGGGGTAGAGCAGGCCGAGGACGAGCGTCATCAAGAGCAGCAGGACGGCGGCGGGGCGCAGCGCGCGAAGCGTTTCGGTCAACATCTGGGGATCCTCAAGCAAGGTGCAAAGCGGCGACGACGAGGTCGATCGCCTTGATGCCGATGAACGGCGCGATCAGCCCGCCGACGCCGTAAATGGCGAGGTTGCGCGCGAGCAGCGTGCCCGCCGGGGCCGGGCGATACTTCACGCCCTTGAGAGCCAGCGGCACCAAGGCCGGGATGATCAGCGCGTTAAAGATGATCGCCGACAGGATCGCGCTCTCGGGGCTAGCGAGCCGCATCACGTTCAGCCCGCCCAAGCCCGGATAGAGCGCGACGAAGATCGCCGGCAGGATCGCGAAATATTTGGCGACGTCGTTCGAGATCGAGAAGGTGGTCAGCGCGCCGCGCGTCATGAGGAGCTGCTTGCCGAGCCCGACGATCTCGATCAGCTTGGTCGGATCGCTGTCGAGATCGACCATGTTGCCCGCTTCGCGAGCGGCCTGCGTGCCGGTGTTCATCGCGACACCCACGTCCGACTGCGCGAGCGCCGGCGCGTCGTTGGTGCCGTCACCGCACATCGCGACGAGCTTGCCGCCCTCCTGTTCCTTGCGGATCAGCGCGAGCTTGTCCTCGGGCGTCGCCTCGGCGAGGAAATCGTCGACCCCGCTTTCGGCGGCGATGCTCGCGGCGGTGAGCGGGTTGTCGCCGGTGATCATCACCGTGCGGATCCCCATCCGGCGCAGCTCGCCGAAGCGCTCGCGGATGCCCGCCTTGACGATGTCCTTGAGCTGGACGACGCCGAGCAGGCGATTGCCATCGGCGACCGCAAGCGGGGTGGCGCCGCCGCGCGCGATCTCGTCGGCGATTTTCCGAAGCGCGTCGGCATTGGGCGCGTCGGGAAGCCGCTTGAGGATCGCGTCGACCGCACCCTTGACGAGCGAACGGTCGCCGATCTGGAGACCCGACACGCGCGTCTGCGAGGTGAATTTGATCTCCTCGGCACCCGCCGGCATCGCGACGGCGGCGCTGCCGTCCTGGTTGGCGAGCACGACGATCGAGCGACCCTCGGGCGTCTCGTCCGACAGGCTGGCAAGGCGCGCGGCGGCGGTAAGTTCTGCGACCGTGACGCCGGGGACGGGGAGGAAGGCCGTCGCCTGGCGATCGCCGATCGTGATCGTGCCGGTCTTGTCGAGCAGCAGCGTATCGATGTCGCCTGCGGCCTCGACCGCGCGGCCCGACTTGGCGAGCACGTTGAAGCGCACGAGCCGGTCCATCCCCGCAATGCCGATCGCCGAGAGCAAGGCCGAGATCGTCGTCGGGATCAGCGTAACGAACAGCGCGACGAGCACCGGAATGGCGAGCATCCCGCCGGCATAGGAGGCGAACGCTGGGAGCGTGCCGACCGCGATCAGGAAGATCAGCGTGAGCCCGGCGAGCAGGATCGTCAGCGCGATCTCGTTCGGCGTCTTCTGGCGCTGAGCACCCTCGACCAAGGCGATCATGCGATCGAGGAAGCCTTGGCCAGCGCCTGCGGTCACGCGAACCGTGATCGCATCGGCAATCACGCGTGTCCCCGCGGTGACGGCGGAGCGGTCACCGCCGCCTTCACGAATGACGGGCGCGCTCTCGCCGGTGATCGCGGCTTCGTTGACCGAGGCCACGCCGGCGATGACTTCGCCGTCGGCGGGGACGAGGTCGCCCGTTTCGACCAGCACTTCGTCGCCGACTTGCAGGCTGGTCGCATCGACCATCTCCCAGGCGCCCGCGACGCCGATCAGCTTCTTGGCGCGGAGTTCGGCCTTGGTGGCGCGCAGCGACGCGGCCTGCGCCTTGCCGCGGCCTTCGGCGAGCGCCTCGGCGACGTTGCCGAACAGCACCGTCAGCCACAGCCAGAAGACCAACTGGCCTTCGAACAGCGGGTGGCCAGTGCCGGTGACGAGCCCCTTAACGAGGAGGATCGTTGACAGGCTGGCGACGATTGCCGTCACGAACATCACCGGGGTCTTGATCAGCTTGCGCGGATCGAGCTTGAGGACGGCATCCCGGGCCGCTGCGGCGAGCAGCGGGCCGGTGAAGAGCGAAGCGTTCTGGTTTGCCATGGGGCTATGACCTTTTAGAGCAAGGTGCCGGCGGCGACTTGTGCCTGGTCCGCGATCGGACCGAGCGCGAGCGCGGGCAGGAAGGTGAGGCCACCGACGATCACGATGATCGCCGCGAGCAGGCCGATCCACAGCAGCCCGGTGGTCGGGAACGACCCCGCGCCCTCGGGCACGCGCCGCTTGGCGGCGAGGCCCCCGGCGATCGCGAGGACGGGCAGGATCACCCCGAAGCGGCCGACGAACATGTCGAGCGCGAGCAGCAGGTTGTAGAACGGCGTGTTGCCGCTGAGCCCGCCGAACGCCGAGCCGTTATTCGCCGCGCCCGAGGTGAAGGCGTAGAGGATCTCGCTGAACCCGTGCGCGCCCTTGGCGGCGGGCCCCGCAAGCCCCGCGCCGGTGATGCACGCCACCGCGGTCAGCCCGAGGATCGCGAGCGGCGGGACGGCGATGGCGATCACCGCCAGCTTCATCTCGCGCGATTCGATCTTCTTGCCGACATATTCGGGCGTGCGGCCGACCATGAGTCCGGCGATGAACACCGCGAGGATGCAGTAGATCAGCACCGCATAGAGCCCCGAGCCGACGCCACCGATGACGAGCTCGCCGAGCTGCATGTTGAACAGCGGCACCAGCCCGCCGATCGCAGTGAAGCTGTCGTGCATGCCGATCACGGCGCCGCACGAGCTGGCGGTGGTGACGACCGCGAACAGTGCGGTGGCCGCAATCCCGAAGCGGACTTCCTTGCCCTCCATATTGCCCCCGGCGACGCCGAGTGCGTGATGGATCGGGTTGCCCGCGGCCTCCGCGCCGTACGCGACTGCGACACCGGCGACGAACAGCAGCATCATGGCGGCGAGGATCGCCCAGCCCTGGCGGACATTGCCGACCGCCTTGCCGAAGGTGAGTGTCAGCCCCGCGCCGAGCACGAAGATCGACAGCATCTGGAGGAAGTTGCTGAGCGCAGTCGGGTTCTCGAACGGATGCGCCGAGTTGGCGTTGAAGAAGCCGCCGCCATTGGTGCCGAGCATCTTGATCGCGAGCTGCGAGGCGACGGGGCCGACCGCGATGGTCTGCTTGGCGCCTTCGAGCGTCGTCGCGACGACCGACGGGCCGAAGGTCTGCGGCACGCCCATCACGACGTAGATCAGCGCGAGGACGATCGAGATCGGCAGCAGCAGATAGAGCGTGGCGCGCGTCACATCGACCCAGAAATTGCCGATTCCGCTCGCCTGCTTGCGCGCGAACCCGCGGATGAAGGCGAAGGCGACGGCGATGCCGACCGCGGCCGACAGGAAGTTCTGCACCGTCAGGCCCGCCATCTGGCTGAGGTTCGACAGCGCGGATTCCCCGCCGTAATTCTGCCAGTTGGTATTGGTGACGAAGCTGACCGCAGTGTTGAACGCGAGCAACGTCTCCATGCCGGTGAAGCCTTGCGGGTTCATCGGCAGCACGCCCTGCAGCTTGAGGATCGCGAAGAGCAAGGCGATCCCGCCGAGGTTGAACATCATCAGCGAGGCGGCATAGCCGACCCAGCTCTGCTCGGCCTTGGGATCGATCCCGGCGAGCTTGTAGAAACCGCGTTCGACAAAGCCCAACGGCAGCGTCTCGCGCGCATACAGGGCGTGCAGCCAGGCGCCGGCCGGTTTGGCCAGCGCGACGATCAGCACAACGAAGAGGAGGATCATGCTCCAGCCGGCAAGCGTCATGGTGCCGCGCTCCTCAATACCGCTCGGGCTGTGCGAGCACAGCGAGCAGGTAGATAAGGACTAAGACGGCGACGATGCCGCCGAGGATAAGGTCGAAGGACATGGAGAGCCCGCCTGTTATGGTTTTCAGGCGGTCGCTGTGCGGCGGATCGGCGTTAGCGCGCGCGGTGGAAGACGATCGATTCGCATAAAGACATCGTAAAGTGGCGCGGCGCGCGTGCCGTGATGCGCGCGCGTCGGCGCGGGCGTGTTGCGGATTGACCGCGAACCGCGAATGCGCGCACGTATCGCCGGGGCGACGAACCCGTCGCTTGGAGGGGATCATGAAGACGCTGGCTTTGGTGGCGGTTGCCGCACTTGGGATAGGGATGCCTGCAGCGATCGGCGCCCGGCACACGCACCACCGGGTATCGCCCCCGGTGAAAGCGGTATCCGAAGGCGCCCGCGGCGGAATCTTCATCGGGGCGTTCGGCGGAACAACCAATCGCCCCGGGCACCACCGGATGTTCTGGGCGCCGCAACACTGACGCGTGCATACGCGCACCGGGTTCGACTGGCACGGGTTCAAATGGGACGGGTTCGAGTGGGACGGGGATCGAGATGAAGACCGAGTTGAGGATCACGACGGCGATCGCCGCGGCGTTGCTTGCGGGTGCGTGCAGCCAGCAGAACGACGACGATTGGGGCGAGACCGCGCAACGCAACACCGCGATCTGTACCGACCGCAACGGGCAGCGTGTCCCCGACGCGAACTGCCAGCAGCAGCGTGTCGCAGGCGGCGGGGCCGCAAACGCCTTCCTGTGGTACTATCTCGCGCGCAGCAGCGTGATCCCGTATTACGGTGATCGCGTCGGGGGCGGATCGTTTCAACGCAGCGCGAACACGCCCTATTTCCGTGCACCCGCGGCAGCGGCGATGACGCGCGCCGCGGCGATTTCGCGCGGCGGCTTCGGCGCGTCGGCCAGGGGCTTTGGTGGTGGCCATGGCGGCGCGGGCCAATGATCCGGCGCGACATCGCCGCGCGGCCAGACTGGCGCGCAAAGGTCGAGGCGGACGGGCTGATCTGGCACACCGCGGCCGGCGATCCATACTGGTTCGAAAGCGCCTATTACGCCTTCACCGGCGCGCAGATCGCCGAGCTCGAGGCTAGCACTGCCGAGCTCTACCGCTTGCTGCTGCTCGCCGGCCAGGCGATCGTCGACGACCAGGCGTTGCTCGACCGCTTCGGCATCCCGCGCGCCTTCCACCAGCCGATCCGCGATGCGTGGAATGCCGAACCCCCGGCGCTCAACTATGGCCGTTTCGACCTTGGCTATGACGGCAAGAGCCCGCCCAAGCTGTTCGAGTTCAACTGCGACACGCCGACGTCACTGCTCGAGGCGGCGGTCGTGCAATGGAGCTGGAAGGAAGAATGCTTCCCGCAGCTCGACCAGTTCACCAGCCTGCATGACATGCTTGTCGCGAAATGGGCCGACATCGCGCCGCTGCTGCCGCCGGGCGTGCTGTTCGCCCATGTCGCCGACAGCGCCGGCGAGGATACGATCACGACGTCGTATCTGCGCGATACCGCCGAGGCCGCCGGGATCGAGACCGGCGCGATCGTGATCGACGACCTCGGCTGGGATAGCGACCGCGCCTGCTTCGTCGATCTGGACGACCAGCCGATCGCCGCGCTGTTCAAGCTGTATCCGTGGGAATGGCTGGTGAACGAAGCGTTCGCGCCGCATCTGGTCAAAAGCCTTGCCGACGGGGTGATCTGGATCGAGCCGATCTGGAAGATGCTCTGGTCGAACAAGGCGATTCTCACGGTGCTGTGGGACCTGTTCCCCGATCACCCGAACCTGCTCGCGGCGACGATGACGGCGCCCGGCGGCGATGCCGTCGCCAAACCGCTGCTCGCGCGCGAAGGGGCGAACGTGTCGATCCGCAGAGCCGGCATGGTCGTCGCGCAAAGCGACGGCGATTATGGCGACGAAGAATACGTCTATCAGGCGCTTTACCCCTTGCCCGAGACGGCGCCCGGGGTGTTTCCGGTGATCGGCAGTTGGGTTGTCGACGGCACGCCGGCGGGCATCGGGATTCGCGAGGATGGCTTGATCACGGGCAACACGGCGCGCTTCGTGCCACACGTGATCGAAGGCTGACAGCCCGGCCGGCGCCGCCGCGCATGGCGCCGACATAGCCGACGCCTTGCAAATCATGCCGCGGCACCGGGATGACGAACGAGTCCGAGCCGGTCGCGAGGATCAGCGTGTCATCGCGCTCGACCCGGCCCGAGCGTGGGGTTGTCGTTTCGATGGGGCGCCGCACCGAAGATCGTGATGCGATAGCGCGCGGCGGCCCGCCCTTCGGTTATCGATCACGATCAAATGCGCGGTCGTCGTCTCAATATACCCAGTTGAGCGAAAGCCAGAATTTCTTGGTGTCGGTCGCGAAGCGGTCGGCGCGGTAATCGGCATATTTGACGAGCGCGGTGTACCGGCCCTGCTTGACGCTGACCTGCGCATCGACCTCGTTGCCGTAATGCTGGCCGAGCCGATCGCTGTCGAAGCGGTGATAGGCCGCGCTCAGCGCGATCGCGTCGAGCCCGGCGACTTTCTTCCAGCCATAGCTGACCGACCCATAGGCATCGCGCAGGCCGTTGGGCGGCGTGACGAGGAACTTGTCGGCCCAGCCGTTGAATTTGTGGAGCGCGGCGAGCGGCGTCTGGAAGCTGGTGACCGCCACGCCCTGGTCCGCGCCGAGCACTTCATAGCCCCCCGTCAGCGTCAGCGCGGTGACCGCGACGCCGAGCTCGCCGGCATAATAGTCGGCGTGATAGCGGTTGGGATTGCGGTGATAGTCGCGCTGCGAGGCGAAGCTCGCCAGGTAGGTGAGCGTCACCGTCTTGCTCAGCGGATAGGCGCCGGCAAAGCGTCCGCCATAGGTCTGGCTCGATTCGACGAACACCGGCGCCTGGTCCTGATCGACCAGATAGGCAAAGCCGGTCAGCGTGCCGAAGCGGGTCTTGTAGCCGAGATTGGCGAAGACGTTGTCGCCGCCGATATGCCCCAGCCGCGTCGGCCCGAAGCGGTTGCCGCCGTCGATCCCGTAGATCGTGTTGACGGTGTTGGCATAGGTCAGATCGGCCTTGAGGTTCTTGATGCCCGACCATTCGACGCGAACCGCATCGTAGGTCTGCTCGTTCTGGCGCCACGCCGCCGCGCCGACGAAGCGCTGGTCGTCGAGATTGATCACTTGCCGCCCGACGGTGACGACCGTGTGCTGCAGCCCGCGATATTGCAGCTGGAGCCGGTTGAGTTCGATCGTCTGCGGGTCGCTGACCTGGGGAAAGGCGGTCTTGCCGTTGAGCCCGCTATTGTAGCTCGGGTCGATCGCCAGATTGGCTTCGGATTCGGCGAGGAAACTGAAGTCGCTGAGCTTCGCCTCGAAGCCGCTGCGCAGCCGGAGCGTGACGGCATTGGCATCCTTGGTCAGCGGTGCTTGTTCGACATGTTCGTAGCGCAGCTGCGCGTCGATCAGGGGCGTGAAGACGAGGGGGTCTGCAAGAGCTGGGGTCGCCACCAGCCCTCCCAGCGAAAGAAGGGATACCGAGATCGCGCGCATCAAATTCGTGCTCCGTTGGCGGCCGTCCACGTGCCGCGCCAGTGGGTCTTGACGGCAAGGATGCCGACCAAGGCCGGGACCGCTAGCGCGGCAAAGATCAGGAAGCCAGGCGAGGCGCGGCCGGTCCATCGCTTGGAGAAGCCGCCGATCCCGCCGCCGAAGCCGACAAGGCCGGTCATCACGCCGATCTCGCTGCGGAATCGCCGCGGTCCGAGCCTCGCAATCCCCCATGCCGATGCGGCGCCAAGCTAGACGGTTTCGACGACAGGCAACCTGCCGAACGCGTAGCGCTGAGCCGTCACAAGCTGAAAAGGGCGAAGAGAATGTGGCATGGCTGCCACGCTATACGGCGCTGGTGACCCCTACGAGAGGGGGCTTCGGGGTGCAGAAATGGCGGAAATCCGACATTTCTTAAGTCCGCCGGGGTGGTCTCTGTACCCATTCGCTGTACACATCAGCACGACTGGCCGTGCCGATTTCCACTGTGGCTATTGGACGCGGCAAATCAACGCGTCAACCGCGGCCGAGCGCGCGCCTGCGCCGTCGCTCGGATGCCTACCGTCTCCCTCGCGGCAGAACTGCTCTTGGTCTTGATGGCAATGATCACAATGTTGTCGACCGTCGACGAGTCAATCGACAGCGACATTGTCGCCGACCTTATGGCGGACGACATCAGTGCAGATCTCTGTCGTACGCCCAATGATCTCGTGACACGGCACCATCGATGTATCGCACTGAACCGTCCCGGGTTTCTCGGAGGCTTCTACTTGTGAGAAGGAGCTACCATGAGCAAGACGACGAACAAGTTTTCACCTGAAGTCCGTGAGCGCGCGGTTCGGATGGTTGACGAGCATCGTGCCGATTACGGTTCGGAATG
>NZ_JASJVC010000036.1:0-36452 GCF_035019905.1 Sphingomonas sp. 10B4
AGATGTGTATAAGAGACAGGCTAGCGGCGCGCGGATCTCAGAGCGCGTTGCGCCGTGCGATCGCGCCGAGCACGGCGGCGCTCGGCTTGGCGGTGCGGCGGAAGGTGACGCGGTCGAGGCTGTGCAGCCCGAACTTGGGCGTGTAGCCGAACACCCATTCGAAATTGTCGATCAGCGACCAGTGCAGATAGCCCTTCACCGGCACGCCCTCGTCGATCGCCTTCTTGAGCTCGGCGAGCGCCGCGGGGATCAGCGCCACGCGCAATCGATCGTCGGTCGCGTTGATGCCGTGTTCGGTGACGATCACCGGCACGCCGCTTACGGAATGCGCATAGCGCACCGCATTGGCGAGCGAGGCGGGGTAGATTTCCTCGCCCGCATCGTTGACCGGCGCTCCGCGTGGCACGGGCAGCTTGCCCGAGGAATCCCACAGCGTCCGCGTGTAGTTCTGGACCCCGACGAAATCGTCGGCGCGCGCCGCGTCGAGCCACGCGGCGTAGAAGCGCGCGCGCTTGGCGTCGCGAACGCTGTTCGGGCCGACCGGCTGATCGTCGATGATGGCAAGGCTGACGCCGACCGGCAGATCGGGCCGGACCGCCTTGATCGCCGCGCGGCCCAGCCGGTGCGCCGCCAGCAGGTGCTTTTGCGTAAGCAGCGGATCGGCGACGTAGAGCGCACTGCCCGCGGAATAGAGCGGGACGCCGCTCGCACGTGCCGCGGCGGCGGCCATCGCCTTGTCGGTTTCCATCAGCCGTTCGCCGACTCCCGCCGGGAGGAGCTCGCTCAGCAGCCCGTTGAGATTGGGCTCGTTGAGCGTGGTCGCATAGCTGATGCCGTGCGCGAGGTGCCGCGCGGCGTGGTCGCAGAAGCGCGCGAACAGCGCGGGGCCTTCGGGGTTGGTCCAGCCGCCGGCTTCGGCAAACCAGCGCGGGGTGGTGAAATGGTTGAAGGTGACGAACGGCGTCAGCCCGCGCGTGCGGCACCCCTCGATCATCGCGGCATAATGATCGAGCATCGCTTGCGAGAATTGCCCGCGCGCCGGCTCGATCCGCGCCCATTCGAGGCTGAAGCGATAGGCGTTGAGCCCCATCGCGCGGACCAGATCGAGATCGGTCGGCCACAGGTCGAAGCTGTTGGCGGCATCGCCCGACGGCTCTGCAAACGCAGTCGGCTTCGCATGCTCGAGCGGCCAGAGGTCGCTGTTGATGTTGTTGCCCTCGACCTGATACGCCGCGGTGGACGCGCCCCACAGGAAGCCCTTGGGGAAGCTCGGGCTGGCAGATCGGCCGAACGCCGGGGCGGCGAGCGACGCGGCTGTCGCCGCCAGCAGGGTACGACGGTCGATCATGCTCTCTCTCCGGAAAAGGTCAGGCGCATTACAGCGTGCCAGCGCGCAGCATCGACACGGCCGCATCGCAGGCGCGCGCGGTGAGCGCGAGATAGGTCAGCGACGGGTTCTGCGATGCCGACGAACTCATCTGCGCGCCATCGGTGACGAACAGATTGGCGACGTCATGCGCGCGGCTCCATTTGTCGAGCACCGAAGTGGTCGGATCGAGCCCCATGCGCGCACCACCCATTTCGTGGATCGCGGAGCCGCCGGGCCCAGGCTGGTCCATCCCCATCACCACCTGGCCGCCGACCGCACCGAGCATCGCCGCCGCCTCGGCCTTGGCGTCGGCGAGCGCGGCATGCTCCTCCTTGCCGTGCGCGAAAGCGATGTTGAGCGCGGGCGCACCGTTCGCGTCGATCTTTGCCGGATCGAGCGTCAGCCGGTTGCTCGCGCGTGGCATCGATTCGGCGAAGGTGACGAGGATCATCTTCCAGTCGCCCGGCGTGCGCAGGTGCGTCTTGAAGCCGTGGCCGATCCCCGCCTGGCGCTTGCCCTGCGTCCACGTGCTCTGCAGCGCGCCGCCCTGGAACGAATAGCCGCGCGTGAAACCGTTGCCGTCGAGCGTCTCGAGGTTGCGGAAGCGCGGGATGACGATGCCGGTCGGGCGATTGCCGAAGGTGGTATGCTGCTCGAACCCCGGCATGATCGCGATCGCCGACAGCGTCGTCGCGTGGTCCATGATGTGCGTGCCGAGCACGCCGCTCGAGTTGGCGAGGCCGTTGGGCATCGCTTCCGAGTGCGAGCGCAGCAGGATGTGGTTGGTGTTGAACGCACCGGCGTTGAGGAAGACGAGCCGTGCGGTGGCGCGGTGGCGTTCCTTCTTGGCGGTGTCGAGGAAACGCACGCCGGTCGCGCGGCGCGTGACGGGATCGTAATCGACGCCCTCGACGACGCTGTCGGTGACGACGGTAAGCAATCCGGTCTTCATCGCCGCCGGTAAAGAGGCGCTTTGCGTCGAGAAATAGGCGCCGTAGGAGCAGCCCCGCGCACAGATGCTGCGATACTGGCACGCGCTGCGCCCGTCCTTCTCCTGCGTCAGATTGGCGGTGCGGCCGATCGTCAGCCGCCGTCCGGGCCAGCGCGCGCTGATCCCCTCGCGGACATGCTGCTCGACCACGTTGAGCGGCATCGGCGGCTGGAAATGCCCGTCGGGGAGCTGCGGCATTCCCTCGGCCGCGCCCGAGACTCCGACGAAATCCTCGACGCGGTCATACCAAGGCGCGAGCTCGGCATAGCGGATCGGCCAGTCGGTGCCGTTCCCGTCACGCTTGTTGGCGCCGAAATCGTAATCCGACCAGCGATAGCATTGCCGCCCCCAGGTCAGCGAGCGGCCGCCGAGATTGTACGAGCGGAACCAGGTGAATTCGCCGCCGGCGGGCGTGGTATACGGGTTCTCGTCGTCGCGGCAGAAATGGTCCTGCGTGAATTCGGTGAAGTGGCGGTTCTTCGACTGGACGGGATAGACCGACGCATATTGCTCGGCATCGCCGAGCCCGCGGAACGGCAGGTCCCACGGCGCGAGCGTCTCGGTCTTGTAGCCCGTGCCATGCTCGATCTTGGGCCCGCGTTCGATCATCAGGACCTTGAGGCCCTTCTCGGTCAGTTCCATGGCGGCGAACCCGCCGGTGATGCCCGAGCCCACCACGATCGCGTCGAAATTCACCGTCATCATCCAAACTCCACCGCGGTCCAGTCACTCGAATACGCATGCATGCCGGGACGGAGCGGCAGATCGGGGTCGAAGCGACCCGGCACCAATTCGTAGGTGAGTTCCTTCGCGCCACCGGGCTGCGAGGTGTAATAGCCGGTCAGCAGCAGCCCCTTGATCTTGGGCCACGGGCCGGTCGACTGGTGGTTGGCGAAGGCGGCGCCGTCGAGCGTGTCGAGCGCGGCCTGCTGGCGCGCGAGCGGGGCGGCGAGGAAATCGCCATGCGCCTTGCGGTCGAGTTCTTCCTCGAGCCAGGTCAGGTGATCGAGCGAACCGTCGGGCCGGCGATACCGCGCGGTCGCGCCCTGGATCGCGGCGCCGCCGTCGGGTGTGCGCGTCCCGTCAAGGCCCGCGGCGAGCGCGAGCAGCAGAAAGGCGTCGGCGCCGACATCGGCGCCGCCGGGCGTATCGGTGCGCGGGATCAGGATCTGCGCGACCTGCTGCGCGATCAGCTTTTGCCGGTCACTCGGTTCGTCGTCGGTCGGCGCGCGCATCGCGCGCAGCACCGCGATCGGCACCGCAATCACACCGAGCGCGAGCGCGCCCGCACCGATCATCTCACGGCGGTCGAAGCTGGTCATGCGTCAAGTCCCATCAGCCGCGCATTGAGCGCGCGGTCGCTGCCGCTGGCGGCGAAATCGTCGAAGGCGTGGTCGGTCACCGGGATGATATGGCGCGCGATGAACGGCGCGCCTTCGGCGGCACCCGCCTCGGGATGTTTCAGCGCGCACTCCCATTCGAGCACCGCCCAGCCGGCGAAGTCATATTGCGCCATCTTCGAGAAGATGCCGGCAAAGTCGATCTGGCCGTCGCCGAGCGAGCGGAACCGGCCGGGGCGGTCGACCCAGCCCTGATAGCCGCCATAGACTCCCGAGCGGCCCGACGGGCGGAACTCGGCGTCCTTGACGTGGAAGCACTTCACGCGGTCGTGATAGATGTCGAGGAAGGCGAGATAGTCGAGCTGCTGCAGCAGGAAGTGGCTCGGATCGTAGAGGATGTTCGCGCGCGGGTGGTCGCCGACTTCGGCGAGGAAGCGCTCGAACGTCACGCCGTCGTGGAGGTCCTCGCCGGGATGGATCTCGAAGGCGAGGTCGACCCCGACATCTTCGAACGCGTCGAGGATCGGGCGCCAGCGCCGGCCAAGCTCGGCAAAGGCGTCCTCGACCAGCCCCGCCGGGCGTTGCGGCCAGGGATAGAGATAGGGCCAGGCGAGCGCGCCCGAGAAGGTGGCATGTGCCGCCAGCCCGAGATGCGCGCTGGCGCGTGCGGCGAGCTTGAGTTGCTCGACGGCCCAGGCCTGCCGTGCCGTCGGATTCCCGCGGACCGCTTCGATGGCGAAGGCGTCGAACTGCGCGTCGTAGGCGGGGTGAACCGCGACAAGCTGCCCTTGGAGGTGCGTCGACAGTTCGGTAACCGCGAGCCCTTTCTCGGCGAGCATCCCGGCGATGTCGTCACAATAGGTCTTGCTCTCGGCGGCGCGGGCGAGGTCGAACAGCCGCGCATCCCAGCTCGGGATCTGGACGCCTTTGTAGCCGAGCCCTGCCGCCCAATCGGCGATGTGCTCGAGGCTGTCGAACGGTGCCGCGTCGCCGGCGAACTGCGCCAGGAAGATGCCGGGGCCTTTGATCGTGCGCATGGGGGTCAAACCTCGAAATCTACCCAGCCCGCATCGGCGCGGCTGGCGGTGACGGCCAAATGGATGAACGCCATTCCGCGGAGACCTTCGTCGATCCCGGGGACGAGGCTGCCGGGCTCGCCACGCAGCTGTCGCGCGAAATCGCGATAGAGATTGGCGAACGCTTCGAGATAGCCCTCGGGATGCCCGCCCGGCGTCCGGCTGGCGGCGCGTGCTGCGTCGCCAAGCCCGGCGTCGCCCGCCTGGACCAGCTCGGTACGGCCATCGGCGTGATGGAGCGTCAGGACATTGGGCGATTCCTGCCGCCAGTCGAGCGCGCCGCGATCGCCATAGACGCGCAGCCGCAGCCCATTGCGCTCGCCGAGCATGATCTGCGAGGCGAGCAGGACGCCGCGCGCGCCATTGTCGAAGCGCAGCAGCACCTGGCAATCGTCGTCCAATCGGCGCCCCGGAACGACCGCGGCGAGATCAGCGAGCAGCCGCGTCACGCGCAGCCCTGTGACGAATTCGGCGAGATGGAAGGCGTGGACCCCGATATCAGCGATCGCGCCGCCTTCGCCCGCGCGCGCCGGATCGAGCCGCCACTCGGCCTGCTTGCCGGCGCCTTCGCCCGCCAGCCAGCCTTGCGGATATTCGACGACGACCTTGCGGATGGTGCCGACGAGCCCCGCCGCGATCCGCGCGCGTGCCTCGCGCACCAGCGGGTAGCCCGAATAGGTGTAAGTCAGTCCATAGGGGAGGGCGGCGTCGGCGACGAGGCCGGCGAGCGCGTGCGCCTCGGCGAGCGTCGCGGTGGCGGGCTTGTCGCTGAGCACCGGGATCCCCGCGGCGAGCGCGGCGCGGGCGGCTGGCAGATGATGATGGTTGGGGGAGGCGATCGTGATGAAATCGATCGCGTCGTCGCGCGTCGCTTCGCCCGCGAGCAGCTCCGCGACATCGCCGTACGCTCGCGACGGGTCGATGCGATAAGCCTCGCCCGCGGCGCGTGAGCGCTCTAGCGTGCTGCCGAACGCGCCCGCAACCAGCTCGATCTCGCGGTCGAGTTCGGCGGCAATACGGTGGATCGGGCCGATGAACGCACCCGGCCCGCCGCCGACCATTCCCATGCGCAAACGCCGCATCCCACTCCCATT
Organism: Sphingomonas sp. 10B4; assembly: GCF_035019905.1. Classification (NCBI taxonomy): domain Bacteria; kingdom Pseudomonadati; phylum Pseudomonadota; class Alphaproteobacteria; order Sphingomonadales; family Sphingomonadaceae; genus Sphingomonas; species Sphingomonas sp. 10B4. The sequence continues at coordinate 5,871 of NZ_JASJVC010000036.1, forward strand.
CTGTTATCAGAATTACAGTTCTGATAAGCGGCAGCAGGGTCGGTGGTCAAGCGATCCGCGGCGAAGTGGTGAGAAAGGCTGCGATCATCCGTGCGAGATCTTCCTTGAGGATCTGCCAATCGCCATCCCACGCCGATCCCATCGTCGAGCCGAAACCGAGATAGCGTGCGATCGACGAATAGAGGATGCGATAGGCCGAATGCACCGCGCGCTCGGCGTCGGGCTGCGCGATCTCGGCGCTGTGCTCGAGCAAGGCCGCGCAGACGGCATCGGCGATCTCGGCATAGCGCGCCTTGCCTTGCGCAGCGACGACGGTGTCGGTGCTCGCGCGGATCATGAACGGTCGCGTCACGTCGGCGAAACGGCGAAGCGATTCGGCGGTGCCTTCGACCAAGCGATCGACGAGTATGACGAGATCGGACGCCTCGGTCCGCGCCGACTCGACCATCGCGAGTTGCTCGGCATTGACGCGTTCGAGCACACGCGTCTGCACCGCATGCACAAGATCGTCCTTGCTGTCGAAGCGGCAGTAGATCGATCCGATCGACACCTTGCCGCGTTTGCCGACCTCATTGAGCGTGAAGTCGTCGGTGCCGCGCTCGGACATCAACTCTTCGGCAGCAATCAGCATGCGTTCGAACGACGCACGGCTGCGACCTTGTTGCGGGGCGCGGACCGCGCTGATCTTGGTTTCGACGTTCATAGCAGGACGCGTTCTACGGCACTTGCCGCGCAAATGGGACTGGACATATCAGAACTACCGTTCTAGTTCTAAATCCTACAACGATGCGGGATGGCCGGCAAGGCATCACCGCGTGAGCGTGCGAGGGGATAGACTATGCGATTTTCGGTTTTCCTGAATGCCCGATCGATGGCGCCGGAAGACGATCGTGCGCTGATCAAGGATCTGGAGGGGCACGCGACCCGCGCGGCCGCGCTCGGCTTCGATGCGATCTTCCTGCCCGACCACCATTTCAACGGCTATATGCCGATCGCGTCGGACAGCTACATGTTCGCGGCCTATCTCGCGGCAAAGCTGCCGCAGATGTATTTCGGCTTCTCGATCACGTCGGTGCCGCTGCATCATCCGGTGCGCTTCGTCGAGCGGATCAACATCCTCGACCAGCTGACCGACGGCAAGCTGCTCGTCGGCGTCGGCAGCGGCACGACGCCCGAGGAAATGATCGGCTTCGGCGTCAATTATCAGGACGCCGGGGCGATCGCCGACCGCAATCTTGCGATTGCCGAGCAGCTCTGGGCCAAGGGTGTCGAGGATCCCGCGGTCGAGATCGACAATGGGCCGTATAAGGGCCGTGTCCTCCAGCGGATCGCACCAGCGGCCTATACGCCGCGACACGCCCGGCTGATGCCCGTTGCGATGAAGGAAACGAGCGCCCGGCGTGCTGCGGAAAATGGCTGGCCGGCGTTCATCCCGGCGTTCACCCCGCCGGTGATCGGCGGGACCGAGCCGCTCAAGCACGTAACCAAGCATTTCACCGCCTATCGCACGATGCTCGAAGCGGCGGGCCACGCGCCCGAAATCGTCGCCGACGCGCTGTCCTGGTCGACGCATACCTATCAGGTCGTCCACCTCGCCGAGACCGACGAACAGGCGCGGACCGAATTGCTCGAAATCCTGACGAGCTATCAGGAAGCGATCGAGCGCGAGGCGGCGTTCAACGCGCGCGCCGAGACCGATGGCGCGAACAAGAAGACCGATCGCACCCCGAACGCGCTGACCGAGGACTGGATCGGGACGTGGTGTCTCTATGGCAGCCCCGAGACGGTGATCGAGCATCTCAAGCCCTATGCGGCGCTCGGCATCGGCAACATCCTGTGCGGCACGACGACCGGCCCGCTGACGGCGGAGCGGTTGCGCTATGCCGACCAGACGCTCGAACTGCTGTCGACGCGGGTGATGCCGGCGCTGCGCGACGCGGCATGAGCGTTCGTCGTAAGCGGATCGTCGGGATCGGCGGCACGCTGCGCGCCGGTTCGAGCAGCGAGCGGCTGGTGCGCGCGGTGCTCTCCGCCTGCGCCGATGCGGGGGGCGAGACGACGCTGTTCGACGGCGCTGCGCTCGCGCGCTTCGGGCATTTCAATGTCGAGGACACTACTCGCACCGACGAACAGCGGGCCTTTATCGAAAGCGTGCGCGCGGCCGACGGTCTCGTGCTCGGGACGCCGGGGTATCACGGCGGGGTCTCGGGGCTGGTCAAGAACGCGATCGACTTGCTCGAGGATCTGCGCGGCGACACGCGTCCGTATTTCGAGGGGCGTCCGGTCGGGCTGATCGTGTCTGCCGCCGGGTGGCAGGCGGGCGGCGTGACGCTGAGCGCGTTGCGCGGGATTGTCCACGCGATGCGCGGCTGGCCGACGCCGATCGGCATCGCGGTCAATTCGGTCGAGCAGCGGCCGTTCGATGCGAACGGCGATCTGGTCGACGCCGGCATCGCCTCGGCAGTTTCCGCGCAAGCGCGGCAGATCATGACCTTCGCACTCGAGGCGCACGCCGCATGACCGATCCGCTTTCGCTCGAAGAACAGGCCAGCCTCTCGGCCGGCGGCGCGATGTGGTCGACGCTGGCGCTGCCCGCGCACGCCATTCCAGCGGCCACGATGGCCGATGGCCCGATGGGGATCGCCAGCGGGCGCGTCGACGAACGCGACGTGTCGCTGCTGACGCCGTGCGGGACGTCGCTTGGCGCGAGCTGGGACGTCGATCTCGTCGCGCGGGTCGGCGCGCTGGTCGGCGGCGAAGCCGTTCGCTGCGGCGTCGACGCGGTGCTCGCGCCCAACGTCAATCTCGCGCGCAGTCCGCTTGCCGGGCGGGCGTTCGAATATTTCTCGGAAGATCCCTATCTCACCGGCGCGCTCGGCGCGGCCTGGACGACCGGCCTGCAGTCGACCGGCACCGCCTCGGTGGTCAAGCACCTCGTCTGCAACGACAGCGAGACGGCGCGCGACACGGTGAACGTCGTGGTCGACGAACGCACGCTGCGCGAAGTCTATCTGCTGCCGTTCGAGCTCGCTGCGGCGGCCGGGGCAGGGGGCATGCTCGCCGCCTATAACTGCGTCAACGGCAGCTATTGCGCCGAGCAGCATCATATCCTGACCAATATCGTGAAGGGCGAATGGGGCTTTGGCGGCGTCGTGATGAGCGACTGGTTCGGCACGCACAGCACCGTGCCGACGATCACCGCGGGGCTCGACCTCGAAATGCCGGGGCCGGCCCGCTTTCTCGGCGCCAAGGTCGGCGCGGCGGTCCTGGCCGATCAGGTCGATCCCGCGCGCGTGGCCGATGCCGCCGCGCGGGTCGCGGGCTTCGCGCGGCGGTTCACCGGTGCCAAGACTCCCTCGATCGCCACGGCTGATGTCGACGATCTGTTGACCGAAGCCGCCGCGGCGGGCTTCGTGCTGTTGCGCAATCAGGGCGACCTGCTGCCGCTGGTTCCCGGTCGCGATGCGACGATCGCGGTGATCGGGCCCAATGCCGATGCGCCCTGCTATCAGGGCGGCACCTTCGCCAAGATCGCGGTGACGCCCGATGCGGTGCGCCCGCGCGAGGCGATCCGCCGCCACTATGCCGGACAGGCGCGGATCGTCCACGAGGTCGGCGTCGATCCGCAGCCGCGACTGCCCTCGATGCCGGTTCGCCCCGAGCGCGATCTCGGCGACGGCTGCACCGTCGGCATGACGATCGACTATTTCGACGACACCGCTGTATCGGGCACGCCGCGCTTCAGCGAGACTCGCGCGACCAATTCGCTCGTCTGGTTCGTCGGCGTCCATGAGCAGGGTGCATGGGACCGCCCGGCTGCGATCCGCGCGCGCGGCTGGTTCACGCCCGAGCGCGACGGCGACTATCGTTTCTATCTCGGTGGCACCGGCGCGGTGGCGATGACGGTCGACGGCACCGAGGTGCTGCGCCGCGACGAGGCCGTAACGGCGTCGGACGTGATGGGTACGCTCAAGCGCGGCGATGCCGATTGTTCGATCGTGCCGCTCGTGGCGGGCCGCGACGTCCTCGTCGAGATCGTCTTCCGGCACACGCCCGCGCGGGTCCAGGGATTGTGGTTCGGCGTTCGCACGCCCGATTCGGCGCAGGCGATGCACGATCGCGCGGTGGACCTCGCGCGCAGCGCCGATGCGGTGATCCTGGTGGTCGGCGAGACATCGGATTCGAGCGTCGAGAGCAAGGACCGTGTCGATACGCGGCTCGCTCCCGAGCAGATCGCGTTGATCGAAGCGGTGACGGCGGCGAATCCGCGCACCGTGATCGTCGCCAATGTCGGCCATGCGTTCGATGCCGCCTGTGCCGAGCGCGCCGCCGCCGTGCTGGTCGCCTGGTATCCTGGGCAGGCGTTCGGTCGCGCCTTGGCCGAAGTGCTTGCCGGGGATCGCGAGCCGGGCGGGCGGATGCCGGTGTCGATCGCGCGCGACGAGGCCGACTATCCCGCGCTGGGGCTCACGCCCGACGCTGACGGTAACCTTGCGTATTCGGAGCGACTTGCCGTCGGCTGGCGCGGTATGGAGACGCCTGCCTACGCGTTCGGCAGCGGCATGGGCTATGCCCGCTTCGCGATCGAACAGCCGACGATCGACGGCGCGCGCGTCGGCGTGACGGTGCGCAATCTGAGCGAACGCGACGGCGGCACCGTCGTCCAGGTCTATCGCTCCGCCCCCGAGCGCGCGTTGGTCGGGTTCGCGAAGGTCTTCGTCGCGGCAGGCGCGCAACGCCGAATCGCCATCGATATCGAGCCGAGAATGCTGCGCGTCTGGACCGCGGACGGGTGGGCAGCGATCGCCGGGCCGCTGTCGCTGCACGTCGGACAAGCGTCGGACGATCTTCCACTCGTCATCACGATGGAGGCCGTTCCGACCGTCTTGACGGCATAGCTATATTGGTATTAGAACGCTGATTATAATTCGACGATGGTGTCGATCATGAAATGCGGGCGGTGCCGGATGGCGACCGACCCGCGGATGAAGGGGAGGACAGCATGAACACATCCGATTTCCTGCGGCTCATGGCCACGACGGCGCTGATCACCACCGCGCTGCCGGCGATGGCGCAGACCGAGCCGGCGCCTGCGCCGACCACGCAACCGGGCGCTCCGGCGGTTGCCGCAGCCACGGGCGACCAAGCCCCTGCCGACCAGCTGCAGGACATTATCGTCACCGCCAACCGCGTCGAATCGAGCGCGCAGAAGACCGCCACGGCGTTGACGGTTTATAGCGGCGCCGACCTCGCCGCTGCTGGCGTGACCAACGTCACCAACCTGCAGCGCATCGATCCGAGCGTGAACATCGTCTCCTCGACCGGTGCGGCCTATGTCGCGATCCGCGGCATTGCCTCGACCGACGTCACCGAGATCGGCGATCCGTCGGTGCCGATTGCGCGCGATGGGTTCTTCACCAACCGCTCGTTCAGCATCGCCACCTCGATCTACGATCTGCAGCGCGTCGAAGTGCTGAAAGGGCCGCAGGGGACGTTGTTCGGGCGCAATTCGACCGGCGGCCTGATCAGCCTGATCACGCGGCGGCCGGGCAAGGATCTCGGGGGCAATTTCTCGCTCGAGGCCGGCAACTACAAGACGGTCAACGCTGAAGCGGGTATCGATATTCCGCTCGCGAGCTGGGCGCAGCTGCGCCTCTCGGGCGTCGCGCGCCGGCATGACGGCTATCGCGAGCTGCTCGGCGTCGGCGGTCGCGGCGATGACGATCAGACGACGTCGGGTCGCGTCACCCTGGCGGTGCAGCCCTTTGCCGGGTTCGACGGCATGATCCAGTATCAGCATGACGACATCAACAATGTCGGCGATGTCGCGGCGATCCGTCCGATTGCGACGATCCTTCCGGCAAGCTTCGATGAGAAGCAGTTCGTCAATTACGCGCCGACCTTCAACCGCATCAATGGCAACCGCATCCGCTGGGAATTCAGCTATGATCGCCTCCCGCTCGGTCTGACGCTGACCTATGCTGGTGGGTACGACTCGCAGCAGTGGCGCCATGCGCTTGACGCAAGCGGCAACGCGGCCAACCCGGTCAACTTCCGTCAGGCCGAAAATCCCGACACGTGGAACCACGAAGTCCGCCTCGCCACGCCGCAGGGCCGCGCATTCTCGGCGCAGGTCGGCTATTTCCACTTCGACGAGTCGAACTCGCTCGACAGCGGATTGCTGCAGCTGTCGGGGCAATATGCCGGGCAATATCTGGTCCGCTTCCGCTACAATACCAAGACCAGCTCGGACGCCGTCTTTGGTCAGGCGAGCCTGCGCGTGACCGACACGCTCAAGCTGACCGCGGGCGCGCGCTACACCTGGGACAAGAAGGACCGCACCGGAACCTCGCAGCTGCGCTGCGATATCGCGCATATCCCGGCGTTCCTCTATCCGATCATCGGGTGCCTGGGGAACCCGCCGATCCTTCCGGGGCTGGGCAACGGCACCTTGCGCCAGCAGCGTCCGACCTTCCTTGGCGGGATCGACTGGACGCCGACCGATCGCAATCTCGTCTATGCGAAATATTCGTCCGGCTACAAATCGGGCGGCTTCAATTCCAACGGATCGGCGCCGTCGGTCGATTACGGCCCCGAGAACGTCTATTCGTGGGAGGTCGGCACCAAGAACCGTTTCGCGGATCGCAAGCTGCAGCTCAACGCCGATATCTTCTACCAGAACTACAAGGGCTATCAGGCGTCGCAGGCTTCGCCCGTGGTCTCGTCGGGGTCTGGCGTGTTCAACATCGGTAGCGCCAAGATCTACGGCGCCGAGGCGCAGTTCATCGCCTTGTTCGGTGCCGCGCGCCTCGACCTCAACGGAACCTACCTGCACGCGCAGTTCGACAAGAATATCGGCACGGTGAGCAGCACCGATCCGGTGACCGGTGCGGCGGTGTCGCGCAACGTCTCGGGCAACGATCTGCCCAACGCGCCGCGCTTCGCGCTGACCGGTGGGCTCGAATATCGCTTCGACTTCGCCAATGGCGCGACGCTGACGCCGCGCGTCGATGGGAAATATTCGACGGCCTATTATTACAGCGTGTTCAACGACGCCGACACGCGCCAGACGGCGTATGCGACGGGCAATGCGCAACTGACCTATGCGCCGGCGGGCGGGCACCTGCAGATCTCGGCGTTCGTTCGCAACTTCACCGACAAGGCGGTGTTCGCGAACGCGACGCGCAACTTCACAGCGATCCCGTCGATCAACACCTATCAGTTCCAGCCGCCGCGGACCTACGGCATGCGGTTGAGCTTCAAATACTGATCGTCGCGGGCAGTGCCGGCGTCCGCGCCGTCGCTGCCCGTCTGGATCTGGTCATGGCCGTCGCGTCCAGGCAGCGGCCAACCATGCTGGAAAGGCCTCCGATATGATGCGCGCGCGTGCCCTCCTTTTGCTCGCGGCGCTGCTGAGCACGACCGCGGCGAACGCGCAGCCGGTTGCCGCGGCCGATCCTCTGGTCGATGGCTTTCGCGATCCCCCCGCCAGCGCGCGACCGCGCGTCTGGTGGCACTGGTTGAATGGCAACATTACCGAAGATGGGATCACCAAGGATCTCGAATGGATGCACCGGATCGGCATCGGCGGGGTGCAGACCTTCGACGCGACGCTCGGTACGCCGCAAATCGTCGAGCGGCGGCTGCCCTATATGACGCGGCCCTGGAAACATGCCTTCGCGCACGCCGTGGCGACCGCCGATCGGCTGGGGCTCGAATTCGCGATCGCGGCCTCGCCCGGCTGGAGCGAGACAGGTGGTCCGTGGGTCGCGCCGCGCGATGCGATGAAGAAGCTCGTCTGGAGCGAAACCGACATTGTGGGCGGAACGCGTTTCCGCGGTGTGCTGGGGCCGCCGCCCGTAACGACCGGACCGTTCCAGGATATCGCGTTCAAGAATGACGAACCGGGCGGCGCGCCCGTCGCGTCGCCAAAGCCGAGTTTCTACACCGACGTCGCAGTTCTGGCGTACCCGATCGCCGAGGGTGGCGCGCCGCGCGTGACGGCGAACGACGCTATCGGAACGCCCCTCGACGCCGCGGCGCTCTCGGATGCATCGCTGGTCTCCGCCGTCGATGTCGCAAGGGGAACGGCCGCCGCGCCGGGACTGGCCATCCTGCGGTTCGCCGCCCCGCGCACCATCCGCGCAGCGACGGTATTCATCAGCGATGCCAAATCGACGTTTTCCGCGCCGGTGCTGCGTCCGATCATCGAGGCAGAGGTCGATGGCCGCTGGCGCAAGCTCGCCGACGTTCCGCTCGGGGGCGTCCCGACGACGGTGTCGTTCGCACCCGTCCGCACGCGCGCGGTACGGCTGGTGCTCGTCCCGACCGCCGTGTCGGGGCCAAGGCCGATGAGCATCGGCGCGCTGGGTGCCGAGATCATCGACATATTCCCGAAAGCCCCGCAGGGCCCAACAGTCCGCCTCGGCATGTTCCGCGTAAGCGATGCCGCGCGAGTCCATCGCGCCGAGACCAAGGCGGGGTTCGACATCGCGCTCGACTATTATGCGCTCGACGCGCCCGCGAGCCCGGGGGTCGATCCCGCACGCGTGATCGACCTCACCACCCGGCTGCACCCCGACGGCACGCTCGACTGGAGCCCGCCGCCGGGGCGTTGGCGGATAGTGCGGCTGGGTTCGACGCTGCTCGGCAAGACCAACCATCCCGCGACCCCCGAGGCGACCGGGCTCGAGGTCGACAAATATGATGCCGCAGCGGTTCGGCGGTATCTCGAAGCCTATCTCGACCTTTATCGCGACGCCGCGGGCAAGGACGCGATCGGCAAGAGTCTTGGCGCGCTGCTAACCGATTCGATCGAGGTCGGCGCATCGAACTGGACGCCGGACATGGTATCCGCGTTCAAGCGGCTCCGGGGCTACGACCCTACGCCGTGGCTGCCCACGCTGACCGGGGCTGTGATCGGCTCGGCGAAACGGAGCGACGCGTTTCTGTACGACTATCGCCAGACGCTCGCCGATCTGCTCGCCGATGCGCATTATGGAACGCTCGCTGCGGTGGCGCATGAGCATGGGCTGAAAGTCTATGGCGAAGCGCTCGAAGACAAGCGTCCGGTGCTCGGCGACGACATGGCGATGCGGGCGCATACCGACATTCCGATGGCGGCGATGTGGACGTATGGCGCCGAAGGGCCACGCGCTACGCTGATCGGCGATGATCGCGGCGCGGCGTCGGTCGCGCACATCTATGGGCAGAATTTGGTCGCGGCCGAGTCCCTGACCGCCGCTTTTTGGCCGTGGGCGTTCGCGCCGGCCGATTTGCGGCCGATGATCGACCTGGAATTCGCGAACGGCATCAATCGGCCGGTGATCCACACCTCGGTCCATCAGCCGCTCGACCGGGCGCCGGGGCTCAGCCTGGCGATGATCGGGCAGTATTTCACGCGGCACGAGACCTGGGCCGAGCTGGCGCGACCTTGGATCGACTATATCGCACGCACCAGCTTCCTGCTGCAGCAGGGGCGCAATATTGCCGATCTGGCTTACTTCTATGGTGAGGAAGCGCCGATCACTGCACTCAACGCGGTCACACCGTTGGCCGACGTGCCGCCTGTCTGGGGCTGGGATTATATCAATGCACCCGCGCTGACCGATGCGGTAACGGTCGAGCACGGGCTGATCGTCGCGAAGGGCGGTGCGCGCTACAAGGCGCTTTATCTCGGTGGCACCTCCCGCCGCATGACGCTGCCGACGCTGCGCCGCATTGCCGCGCTCGCCGAGGCGGGGGCGACCGTGATCGGCAAGGCGCCAGATAGCAGCCCGAGCCTTGCCGACGATGCCGCAGCGTTTGCAACGCTTGTCGCGCGGTTGTGGGCCGGGGGGCAAGAGACGCGGGTAGGGGCCGGCCGCGTGATCGCTGTCGACAGCGTCGCGCAAGGGCTGGCGCGCGCCAAGATCGCCCCCGATTTTCAGCATAGCGGACCAGCCGACGCCGAGTTGGCGTTCGTGCATCGGCGCACCGCTGACGCGGACATCTATTGGATCGACAACCGCGGAAATCGAGTCGCGCAGATCGATGCCACCTTTTCGGTAAGCGGTAGGATTCCGGAACTGTGGCATGCCGAGACCGGCCAAAGCGAGTCGATCTCCTGGCGACGGTTCGGCGGGTCAACCGTGACCCCGCTTACGCTAAAGGCGCATGAGTCCGTGTTCGTCGTATTTCGCAAGCACACAGCGCTAAGCAGCGAGACTGTCGCACCGACCGTCGAGACGCTCCTTGCAACGCTGAACGCGCCATGGTCCGTGACATTCGAGCCGGGGCGCGGAGCGCCTGCCAAAACCACGATGACCGTGCTGCAGCCGCTCGATAAAAGCGCCGATCCGGGCATCCGCTATTTCTCGGGAATTGCGACGTACCGCAGTGGGTTCGAACTGCCGCAGGCAAGCGCGGCAAAATCGGTGGTGTTGGACCTTGGCAGCGTCGGGGACGTGGCGGAGGTGCGGATCAACGGGCTGAGCTTGGGGACGCTGTGGCACCCACCGTATCGCGTCGATATCGGCAGCGCTGTCCACACCGGCCGCAATACGATCGAAGTGCGGGTTGCCAACCTTTGGGTCAACCGCCTGATCGGCGATGCGCAGCCGAACGCGGAGAAAGTGACCTTCACCACCCTACCGACGTATCGCGCAGATGCGCCATTGCGGACCTCCGGCCTGATAGGGCCGGTGGTGCTATCGACTCAGCGTTGAGAGAAATTTCGACCGCGCTGAAATCCTCATGCGGATACAAGTGAACGCCCTTAAGTTGCCTCGCCGCAAATCCATCGGCTCCTAGACGGTTTTGAGGTGGAAAAGTCCAGTTTAGGATTGAGGGTCAGGCAAGGGGGTGAGCGATGGAAAGATCGAAGTTCAGCGAGGCGCAGATCGCGTTCGTGTTGAAGCAGGCCGAGGACGGCACGACGATCGGCGAGGTGTGCCGCAAAGCCGGGAGCAGCGATGCGACATTCTATGCCTGGCGCAAGAAATACGCCGGTTTGACGCCATCGGAGATGCGGCGATTATGCCAGCTCGACGATGAGAATGCGAAACTCAAGCGGTTGGTGGCGGACCTGGGTCTCGACAAGGCGATGTTGCAGGATGAGGCCGTTTGACAATCGATCCGGGGGATCGATTGTAGGCCGAAAGGGTCGCGAACGCTCTGAGGCCTGATCGGCGGCGTCAGCTTGTCGACGACATCCGGGGCATCTGGTCCGTCAGTATCCGACGGGCGTGCAGCGTGCTTCGGGCGGAGCGATCGAGCTACCACTATCGTGGACGCCCCGCGGATCAGGCCGACCTGAAGAAGCGGATGCAGGAGATCGCTGAAACGCGCGTGCGTTACGGCTATCGCCGGATCCATGTGCTGCTCCGGCGGGAGGGATGTGAACGCGAAGCGTGTTTATCGGCTTTACAGGGAGTTGGGGCTGCAGCTGCGACAAAAGCCACCGAAGCGCCGGGTGAAAGCAAAGCTGAGAGAAGGACGCTGCGCGGCGTCGTGTTCGAATGAAGCATGGGCCATGGACTTCGTCCATGACCAACTCGCGACGGGATCGAAGCTGCGCATCCTGACGGTGATCGACCCGTTCAGCCGGTTCTCGCCAGCAGTAGTGCCACGGTTCAGCTTCCGGGCGCCTGACGTGATCGCCGTGCTTGACCGGGGCTGCGGTGGGGTCGGCTATCCAGCCTCGATCCGGGTGGATCAGGGCAGCAAGTTCATCTCCCGAGACCTTGACCGGTGGGCGTACATGCGGGGTGTCGTTTTGGACTTCTCGCGGCCTGGCACGCCGACGGACAATGCGTTCATCGAGAGCTTCAACGGCAACTTCCGGGCGGAGTGCCTGAACCAGCACTGGTTCATGAGCCTCGAGGACGCGGTCGGAAAATGCGAGACTTGGCGTAGGGACTATAACGAGGTGCGACCACATGGCCCGTCCTGGCCGGCAGGAACTGGATGACGCCCAGCCGGGTGGTCCAAGAATGGGTAGCAGCTCAAACAATGGCCAGTCTCTGGTTGCGGCTGGATCAAAGACGGGAGTCACGTCAGCCCGCATCTTTGCTTATTAACGAAGATCTGCTGGATCTTGCGGACACATCTTTGGGGAAGGCACGGATTTTTTTCGACGATGTTATATCTGCCGATTTAAAGCGCCGAAACCTCAGTCTTAACGCGCATTCGAGCGACTGTCGGCCTCTCAAGACGATCAGGCGGGTCAGAAGCAACCCTTTGATTGTTGACAGTCAAACGCCTGCGTGGGCCCTCGATCTTTCAGGGTGACCGCGGCTGCGGATTGGTTAAGCTGGGGCGTAACAGGAGATCCGCGAACCGTGAAGCACACCTATACCGCTATTGTCTCGTGCCTGTTCGCCACGCAGCTTTCGGCACAGACCGCGCCGCCGCCAGTGAACAAGCCGGTCGAGCAGACCCAGGGGCCGGAGAACACGGCGATCGCCCCGGTCCCGGAAAAGACCGGCACGTTGCCCCTGCCGCCCGTCGCGCCCACCGCGCCCGTGTCCGTCGCCACGCCGAAGAAACCGCCCGCCTGGAACGTCAACGCGCCGCGCGGCCTGAAAACGCGTGAAGTGCCGATCCGGGTCGATGAAGGCAGTTGGATGAACGTGGACGTCTCCCCCGACGGCCGCACGCTCGCGTTCGACCTGCTCGGCGATATCTATACCATGCCGATCATCGGTGGCACGCCGACGCGCATCGCCGACGGGTTGGCGTTCGAGCACCAGCCGCGCTTCTCGCCCGACGGACGACGCATCGCCTTCACTTCGGATCGAGGCGGTGGCGACAATATCTGGGTGATGAACGCCGATGGCAGCGACAAGCGCCAAGTGACGAAGGAGGATTTTCGCCTCCTCAACCAGCCGAGCTGGAGCCCGGACGGGCGCTTTATCGCGGCGAAAAAGCATTTCACCACCGGGCGTTCGCTCGGCACCGGCGAGATCTGGCTGTATCACGTGTCTGGCGGCGGCGGCGTGCAGTTGGTCAAGCGCGCGAGCGAAGTGCTGCAGAAGGAATTGGGGGAGCCGATCTACGCCCGCGACGGCAAGAGCATCTATTACTCACGCAACGTCTCGCCCGGCCCGATCTTCCAATATGCGCAGAATTCGCGCACCGACCTGTTCGACATCGAGCGCTACGATATCGACACCGGCGAGGTTACCACGGCGGTTTCGGGCGTTGGCGGATCGGTGCGCCCGACGCCGAGCCGCGACGGCAAACGCATCGCGTTCGTGCGACGTGAGGACAACGTCACCAAATTATGGGTCAAGGATCTGGCAAGCGGCGTCGAGCGCGTGGTGTATGGCCCGCTCGATCGCGACGTGCAGGAAACCTGGGCGGTGACTGGGGTGTATCCCGAAATGGCCTGGACGCCGGGCGACAAGGAGATCGTTTTCTGGGCTGGCGGCAAGCTGCGACGGATCGCGGTGGACGGCAGCGGCGCGGCGGTCATCCCGTTCCGCATCGACGATACGCGCGTGATTGTCGATGCGGTGCATCCGCAGATCGAGGTGGCACCGGCGACGTTCACGACCAAGATGCCGCGCTGGGCGACCGTCTCGCCCGATGGCCGCACGGTGGTGTTCGAGACGCTTGGCAAGCTGTGGATCAAGCCCGCAGCCGGCGGCACCGCGACCCGGCTGACGCGCGGTGGCGACGAGTTGGAGCTGTTCCCGAGCTGGTCGCGGGACGGGCGGACGATCGTGTTCGTTGGCTGGAGCGATGCCGGGCTAGGCCAGGTCCGCGCAGTTGCGGCAGGCGGCGGAAACGCACGCACCGTCACCACGGTTGCTGGCCATTATCGCCTCCCGCGCTTCTCGCCCGATGGCAAGACGATCGTGTTCGAACAGGGCGAGGGCGGCAATCTGACCGCGGCGCGCGGCGCCGCGGGCACTGGCGCGTACCGCGTTGCGGCGACCGGTGGCGCGCCGGTGCGCATCAGCAAGGATGCCGCCAGACCGCAGTTCGGCGCGACCAGCGACCGCGTGTTCCTCATCGTCACCGAAAAGGACAAGCACCAGCTGATCAGCGCCGGGCTCGACGGGCAGGACCGCCGCGTCCATGCCGAAGGCGAACTGGTCAACGATTATCAAGTCTCGCCTGCAGGCGATTACATTGCCTTCCGACAGAATTACGAAGCGTTCGTCATGCCGCTGATGCCGGGCAAGCAGGCGGTGGCTACCGACGGATCGGCCAAAGCTGGCCCGCTGCCGATCACCCGCGTGAGCGGAGACGGCGCAGACTTCATCAACTGGTCGAACGACGGCAAGGCGCTCCACTGGAGCGCCGGCCCGACGCTCTACACCGCGCAGACCGCGGCGCTCTTCCGCGACGCACCGGCAGGCGAGGATGCGCCCAAGTTCGCCGCGCCGCGTATCGGCGTATCGCTGGCGATGCCTGTAACCGCCGCCAAGGCCACTGGCAGTGTTGCCCTCACCGGTGCCCGCGTCGTCACGATGGCGACGAAGGATGGCGGGATCATCGACGACGCCACGATCCTCATCCGGGGCGACCGCATCGTAGCGATCGGTCCGCGCGGCTCGGTGACGATCCCCGCGGGCACCAAGACGGTCGATGTCGCCGGGAAGACGATCATCCCGGGGCTCGTCGATGCGCATGCGCACGGGCCGCAGGGCGAGGACGAGCTGGTGCCGCAGCAGAACTGGTCGGCGATGGCCAATCTCGCACTCGGCACGACGACGATCCACGATCCCTCGTCGCGCTCGGCCGAGATCTTCCCAGCGGCAGAAATGCAACAGGCCGGGATGCTGCTTGCCCCGCGGACCTTCTCGACCGGGGAGATCATCTACGGCGCGAAGGCCGCGGATGTCTATGCCCAGATCGACACCTACGAAGACGCGCTTGCCGTCGTCCGCCGCCTCAAGGCGCAGGGCGCGCACAGCGTGAAGAACTACAACCAGCCACGTCGCGAACAGCGCCAGATGGTCGTCGCCGCCGCGCAGGCCGAAAACATGGAGGTGGTGCCCGAGGGCGGCTCGCTGTTCACGCTGGACATGAGCCTGGTGCAGGACGGCAATTCCACGGTCGAGCACAACGTGCCTCTTGAGCATTTCTACGCCGACGTGGTCAGCCTGTGGTCGCAATCAACCGTCGGCTATACGCCCACCTTGGTCGTCGCCTATGGCGGCCCAGCGGGGGACCCGTATTGGCGCGCACATAGCGACGTGTGGCGGCATCCGCTGCTTCGCCGCCATGTGCCGCCTGCCTTGCTCGCCGCGCAGAACGCCCGCCGCGAGATCGCGCCGGAAGAGGATTATGTCGATGGCGCCACTGCGCGCGAGGCGAAGAGGCTCGCTGACAAGGGTGTGCCGGTGGCGATCGGCGCGCACGGCCAGCAGCCGGGGCTGGGCGCGCATTGGGAATTGTGGAGCTTCGTGCGCGGCGGTTTCACGCCGGTCGAGGCCCTCCGTGCCGGTACGATCGAGTCGGCACGCTCGCTGGGTTACCAGAAGGATGTCGGCTCGCTGGAGGTCGGCAAGCTTGCCGATCTCGTCGTGCTCGATGCCGATCCCAGCGTCGACATCCGCAACAGCGACAAGGTCGTGCAGGTCATGCTCGGCGGCCGGTTGTACGACGCGGCGACGCTGAACGAGGTCGCCACCGGAACGCGCACGCGGCTGCCATATTGGTGGGAAGGCGCGAATGGCGGCTTGGGGACGGGTGCGCGGATCACGGTCGGCCACGGCTACGGCGACTTGGATTAAGCGCGATGCGTTTGGCAGCGCTTTGGACGGAAAGCTGCTTTAGCTGCGTACATGTTGGCTATCAGCAAGACGCTGCACGCAATCGTTCGCAGCCTATTTTCCAAGTCGCAAGCCTGTGCATGAAAACTGAAGGTCGACCAGCAGCTGTCGCGGCAAAGCTGCCGGTCAAACTCAGCCGGACCGAGCCGACATCACATTGTGCATGAACGGCAGGTTTCGGGGGGGGGGCAAGGGACGCCCGAACGGCGACTTCTGGGTCGTGATGATTATGGCGCATTACTCGGTGCGCTGGAGCAGTTCGACCAGATCCTGCTTCCAGAAGCGCGCCGCGGTGTGTGTGCCGTGGCCGCGTGTTTCCGCGGTTTCCGGAATGAGCCGGAAGCGGGCGTCCTTCATCCGCGCGACCGCCTGCCGGGGATAATCGAGGTTGCGCGGGTTAATGAAATCGTCTGCGGAATTGATCCAGGTCGTCGGCACGGTGATCGCCTCCAGCCGAGGCCATGGTGCGTAGGTGCGCGACGCGTTGATCTGGTAAATCAAATCGTTGGCGTCGGTCGCGGCGATTGATGCCGCCACCCGTTCGCGCGCGAAGGCCTCCGCCGCTTGGCGATGCGGATAATGCGACTGGAAATAGAGCGGGGCCGCCCCCGCCACGAACAGCAGGCTCGCGGCAGTTCGCAAGCCCTGCGTCGGCGGCGCGCGATAGTCGCCGCCGGCCCAGGCCGGGTCCGCCTCGATCCCCTCCACCGCAAGTTCGCGCCACATGCGGTTCAACCCGGCGATCTCCACAGGCTCGCACGCGAGCGGCATCAGCGCGCGAACGTAATCGGGATGCGTCTCCCCCCATATCAGGCTGTGCATGCAACCCATCGACGTGCCCATGATGAGACGCATCCGCTGGATGCCCAGCGCATCGCGCAACAGCCGATACTGCGCTTCGACCATATCGTCATAATCGTACTGCGGAAAACGCATGTGCAAGCCGTCCGACGGCTTTGACGATTTGCCGTGGCCGATGCCATCGGGCAGGATGATCCAGTAGCGCGCGATGTCGAGCGGCTGGCCGGGTCCGTAGAGCTCGTCGGCGAATTGCGGGCTGAGGAACTGGCGGCCGGTACCGCCGGTGCCGTGGAGCACCATCACCGCATTGTCGATTTCGCCCCGCGCGTTGCGGTGCGGTTGCCCGAGCGTGGTGTAGGTGATGCGGAGTTCGGGCAGGGTTTCCCCAGACTTGAAGCGGAAATTGCGAAAGGTGACCTGCGCATCGCGCGCGGGCCACCTCGACGTCTGCGCGGCGGGCGCGGTCGCGGCGGCGAGCGGAGGGGTTTGCGGTGCGCTCGCCTGGGCGAGGAGGAGGAGCAGGGTCAGCATCGCGTCAGTTTGCGGTAAAACGGCCCATGCGCCAAGCGGCTTGGCCTAGCCGGCGCAATCAAAGGATCTCCCGCTTGATCCTTCACTGCGGAAATGAGAAACGGACTGATGGTGCCATGGCAGTTCTGGATTGATCGCGGCGGTACCTTCACCGACGTCGTAGCGCGCAAGCCCTGCGGAAAAATCGTCACCGCCAAACTGCTGTCCGAAGACCCCGAGCGTTATGCCGATGCGGCGGTTGAGGCGATCCGGCGCCTGACCGGGCGCGTGGACGTGCCGCTCGAACTGCGCATCGGCACGACCGTCGCGACCAATGCGCTGCTCGAGCGCAAGGGCGAGCCGACCGTCCTGGCGATCACGCGCGGCTTCGGCGATGCGCTGCTGATCGGACACCAGGAGCGGGCCGACATTTTTGCGCGCGACCTGGCGCGTCCCGTGCCGCTGTTCGCGCACGTCGTCGAGATCGACGAACGGATCGCAGCGGATGGCACGGTGGTGACCCCGCTCGACCGCGACGCGGCGGAGGCCGGTTTGCAGGCGGCCTTTGCGGCGGGTTTCCGGTCGATCGCCATCGTCCTGATGCATGGCTATCGCTTCAGCGCGCATGAGGCGGCGCTGGCCGAGCTCGCGACGGCGATCGGCTTCACGCAAATTTCGGTCAGCCACCGCGTCGCGCCGCTGATCAAGCTGATCGGGCGCGGCGATACGACGTTGGTTGATGCGTATCTGTCGCCGGTGCTCGATCGCTACGTCGCGGGGCTGCACGCAGCGCTCGGCCGGAACGCGCTGTTCATGCAATCGTCGGGTGGCCTCGTCGATGGGGCACGCTTTCGCGGCAAGGATGCGATCCTGTCGGGGCCGGCAGGTGGCATCGTCGGGATGGCGGCGACCGCGCGCGCGGCCGGGTTCGACCGAATCATCGGGTTCGATATGGGCGGCACATCCACCGACGTGTCGCATTATGCCGGCAGTTACGAACGCGATACCGAGACGCTGATCGCGGGCGCTCGCATCCGCGCGCCGATGTTGCGCATCCATACCGTGGCAGCGGGCGGGGGCTCGATCTGCAGCTTCGACGGGCAGCGGCTGCGAGTGGGGCCGGACAGCGCAGGCTCGATGCCGGGGCCGGCCTGTTACCGCCGTGGCGGGCCGCTGACCGTCACCGACTGCAACGTGATGCTCGGCAAGGTGCGCCCCGAATTCTTCCCCGCGCTGTTCGGGGCGAAGGGCGACGAGCCGCTCGACCCGGCGGCAGTGGCCGCGCGTTTCGCCGAACTGCCGCTCGACGCCTATGCCGCCGCCGAAGGCTTCGTCGCGGTGGCCGTGGCGAACATGGCCAATGCGATCCGCAAAATCTCGGTCGCGCGCGGGCACGACGTCACTCGCTATACACTTGCCTGTTTCGGCGGCGCCGGCGGGCAGCATGCGTGTCTAGTCGCCGACGCGCTGGGGATGGATCAGGTGATGATCCACCCGCTCGCGGGCGTGCTGTCGGCGTATGGCATGGGGCTGGCCGATCGCCGCGTGCTGCGCGAGCGGACGCTGGGCGCGGGGATCGCGGACAGCGCGGCGATCGCCTCGGCCTTCGATATGCTGGTGGTCGAGGCGCAGCAAGCGCTGGTGGCGCAGGGCGTCGCACCCGACGCCGTCGTGGTCGAGCGCCGAGTCCACCTCCGTCGCGGCCAGACCGAACATACGATCGAGCTCGATTTTGGGGACACGGCGACGATGATCGCCGGTTTCGACGGCGCGCATGTCGCGCAGTTCGGTTTTGCCAGCACGCAACCTTTGATCGTCGATCGACTCGTCGCCGAAGCCGTCGCGAAGAGTCCGCCGGTCGAGACCATGCTGGTCGATCTGCCTGGTCATGCCGCCGCACCGCTGACCATCGTGCCGGTGCATATGGCGGGAGCGTGGCACGATACGCCAGTTATGGCGCGCGAGGGCGTGCCCGCCGGCCATACGCTCGACGGGCCCGCCTTGATCATAGATCCGATGTCGACCACGGTCGTCGAACCCGGCTGGCGCGCGCGCGTGGACAATCTCGGAAATCTCCTGCTCGATCGGGTCACCGCCCGACGCGTCGCCAGCTTCGGCACGCAAAGCGACCCCACCCGCCTCGCGATCTTTGCCGGACTGTTCATGAGCATCGCCGAGGAGATGGGCGCCGCGCTGCAACGCTCCGCCGCGTCGGTCAACATCCGCGAGCGGCTCGATTTCTCGTGCGCTCTGTTCGACGCCGGGGGCAATCTCGTCGCCAACGCGCCGCATATCCCGGTGCATCTCGGTTCGATGGGCGAGAGCATCCGTACGATCATCGCCGCGCGCGGCGGCAATGCCGACGGACGCGGTATCCGCCGCGGAGACGCCTATGCGCTGAACGCGCCGTATCGCGGAGGCACGCACTTGCCCGACATCACCGTCATCATGCCGGTCTTCGCCGCAGGATCGCCGGGTGGAAGCGGTGCGCCGGACTGGTTCGTCGCCGCGCGCGGCCACCATGCCGATGTCGGCGGGATTACGCCTGGATCGATGCCGCCCGACAGTGTTTCGGTCGAGCAGGAAGGCGTGTTGCTCGACGATGTGCTGGTGGTGGACGAGGGGCATTTCCGCGAAGCCGAACTGCGCGCGTTGTTCGCCAGCGGCCGCTATCCGGCGCGCAACATCGGCCAGAATATCGCCGATCTTGCAGCGCAGCTTGCCGCCTGCACGCGGGGCGCGGCTGGCTTAGCGCGGATCGCCGACGAATACGGTGCGGATGTTGTCAGCGCCTATATGGAGCATGTTCAGGCCAATGCCGATGCCGCGGCGCGCCGCCTGATCGCCCGGCTGGACGATGGCGCTTTCACCTATGCGATGGACGACGGTGCGGTCGTCAGGGTCGCCATCTGGATCGATCGCGCAAGCAGGACCATGACGATCGACTTCGCCGGAACCAGCGAGCAGCGGCCGAACAACTTTAACGCGCCGGTCTCTATCGTTCGCGCCGCTGTGCTATACGTCCTGCGCGTGCTGATCGATACCGAGGTGCCGCTCAACGATGGCTGCCTGCGCGGCGTGACGATCCGCGTGCCGGAAGGGTCGATGCTCAATCCGCGCTTCCCGGCGGCGGTGGTGGCAGGCAATGTCGAGACCAGCCAAGTCGTCACCGACGCGCTATTCGGGGCGCTGGGGGCAATGGCGGCGAGCCAGGGGACGATGAACAACTTCACCTTCGGCGACGCGACCTACCAATATTATGAGACGATCGCCGGAGGATCGGGGGCCGGCCCGGGCTATGACGGCACGGCGGTGATCCAAACGCACATGACCAACAGCCGCCTGACCGACCCCGAAATCTTCGAGACGCGTTTTCCGGTGCTGCTCGAAGCGTTCGCGATCCGCCCGGGTTCGGGCGGTGCAGGGGCGCATAAAGGCGGTGACGGGGGGCTGCGGCGCGTTCGGTTCCTGTCCGATATGACCGCTTGCATCCTCGCCAATCGCCGCCGCGTGCCGCCGTTCGGACTGCATGGCGGGTCGGCGGGCGCCGTGGGCGCTGCGCGCGTCGAGCGTAGCGACGGATCGATCGATCGCCTCGGATCGACGGCAAAGGTGGACATGCGGGCGGGAGACGTGTTCGTCATCGAAACGCCTGGCGGCGGCGGATTCGGAGGCGATTGAATGCTTGTTCTGGCCGGGATCGCGGTGATCGTCGCGGGCTTCCTGTTGCGCTTCAACCCGCTGCTGGTCGTGGCGGTCTCGGCACTGGTCACCGGCCTTGCCGCGGGGATCGCTCCGCTCGCGATCCTCGCTGCGTTCGGCAAGGCGTTCAACGCCAACCGCTTCGTCAGCGCGATTTATATCGTCTTGCCCGTCATCGGCCTGCTCGAACGCCATGGCCTGCAGGAGCGCGCGCGCGGCGTGATCGCGGCATTGCGGGGCGCGACGGTCGGGCGGTTGCTGATCGGCTATCTCCTGTTCCGGCAGATCACGTCCGCGCTTGGCCTGACCTCGATCGCCGGACCGGCGCAGAGCGTACGCCCGCTGGTCGCGCCGATGGCCGAGGCCGCGGCGGAGCGGCAAGGCGTCGCGCCGGGCGGCGACGCGATCCCCGCGCTGGCCGCCGCGACCGATAATATCGGACTGTTCTTCGGCGAGGATATCTTCATTGCAATTGGATCGATCTTGCTGATGAAGGGTGTGCTGGAGGGCTATGGCATCGTCATCCAGCCGCTGCATCTGTCGCTCTGGGCGATCCCGACGGCGGTCGCGGCGCTGATGATCCATGGGGGCCGCCTGTGGTGGCTCGACCGCCGCCTGGCGCGTGGCACATGATCGGCACGAATTTCATCTACACCGTTGCCGGGCTGATGTTCGCGATGTTCGCATCGCTGAGCGCGACCGATCGCAGCAATCCGAAGCGCTTCGGCAGCGCCTGTTTCTACGCCTTGCTTGCGGTCAGCTTCACAATCGGTGACCGGATCGGCGATATCGGGAATGGTGTCCTCGTCCTTGGTCTCGTCGCAATCGCGGGCACTGGAGCGATGGGACGCGGCGCGCGCGGCACCACCGGCGCGGTCGAGCGACAGGCGGACGCGACCACGCGCGGCAATCGGCTGTTCCTGCCCGCTCTGGTCATTCCCGCGACGGCTATGCTGGGCACCCTTGCCTTCAAGGCCATGCCCGCGCTGGTCGATCCCAAGCAAATCACGCTGGTGGCCCTCACGTGCGGCGTCCTGCTCGCGCTGGCGATCGGCTACGCCTGGTTCCGGCCGAGCCCCGCCACGCCGTTTGCCGAGGGGCTGCGGCTGATGGACGGTGTCGGCTGGGCGGCGGTGCTGCCGCAAATGCTGGCGAGCCTCGGCGCGGTGTTCGCGCTCGCCGGTGTTGGGCACGTCGTCGGCGATATTGCCGGCGCCGCGATCCCCGAGGGCAGCTTGATCGGCGCGGTGCTCGTCTACGCGCTTGGCATGGCGGCCTTCACGATGGTGATGGGCAATGCCTTCGCAGCCTTTCCGGTGATGTTCGCGGCGGTCGCGATGCCGCTGCTGATCGGCCGCCATCACGGCGACCCGGCAGTCATCGCGGCGATCGGCATGCTCGCCGGGTTTTGCGGCACGCTGATGACGCCGATGGCGGCGAACTTCAATCTGGTGCCCGCCGCCCTGCTCGACCTGAAGGACAGGGGCGCGGTGATCCGCGCGCAGGTGCCGACCGCGCTGCCGCTCTTGGTAGTCAATATCGCATTGCTCTACTGGCTGGGATTTCGCTGATGCTCGATGCTGCCACCGCCGAGCGGTTCGCCACGCTGACGCTTGGCCATTTGACGCGCGAATGGCCCTACAAGCTCGATCAGGTCCTCAACGGCCCGGCCGATCTTGCGCTCCCCGCGACGCTGCACCCGATCTTCCATGGGAGCTTCGATTGGCACAGTTGCGTCCATGGCTGGTGGCAAGTGATGCGGCTCGCCCGCCTGTTCCCTACGATGGACCAGGCAGCCGCGATCGAAGCGTTGGCGGATCGGATGCTGGTGCCGCACCGCGTGGCGGGCGAGGTCGCCTATCTCGATCGACCGATGACCGGCGGGTTCGAACGCCCGTACGGCTGGGGCTGGCTGCTGGCGTTGCATGACGAGCTCGCGTTGCGCCCCGATCGGCCATGGGCCGCGGCGCTGGAGCCGCTTGCGCGGGCCTTCGCCGTGCGCTTTGCCGCCTATTTACCCAAGCTCTTGTATCCCGTGCGTAGCGGCAAGCATGACAGTACGGCCTTCGCGCTGATCCACGCGTTGCGGTGGGCGCGAACGCATGACGCGGCCCTTGTCGGGGTGATCGAGGCGCGATCAAGACTTTGGTTCGGTGCGGACCGCGCGGCGCACCCATGGGAGCCGAGCGGCGAGGACTTCCTGTCCGCGACTTTGTGTGAAGCGGTCTTGATGCAGGACGTGCTTGGCGCGGATTTTCTGGCGTGGCTTGGCGCCTTCCTGCCGCATCCCTACGGCGCACCGACCGCTTGCTTGCGCACGCCGGCCGTCGTCACCGATCGCAGCGACGGTCGCCTCGCCCATCTCGACGGCCTGAACCTCGCGCGGGCTTGGTGCTGGCAGCGCCTCGCCGACGATCTACCCGAGCCAACGTCGGCCCGCGTGATCGCCCACGCACACCTCCAAGCCGCGCTGCCCCATCTCGCGGACGATTATATGGGTGAGCATTGGCTAGCGACGTTCGCGCTTCTTGCGATGACGGACTGACGCAACGGTTTGATCGACGACGCGATGCGCAAACCGGTAAAACGGAACGGCGGTAAACCCGCTGCTTGCGCTGCTTGGGAGCGGGTTGCCAGACATCAGCTTTATCCGGCCAAATATGGAGCGCAATCGTGCTAAACGAATAAGCGCTGGGTGACCGACTATCTTGTGGTCCGACGCCCCTAGTAGATCGCTCCAAACTCGCGATCTGAACGAATGGCCGGTTTTGGGGAGCGCTGACGCGGCGCGGAACGTCCGCCATTGGGTCCGATTGGTCCTCACCCACCGCAATCGCGACCGACTGACTTGCACACCTAAATGTTACCCGTGGCGTTACCCCGCGAGGTAAAACAACTCCACCCGATCACTCTAACGTGTTGAAGTTATGGTGGACGCACTTGGGCTCGAACCAAGGACCCGCTGATTAAGAGTCAGCTGCTCTACCAACTGAGCTATGCGTCCATATCGCGGCGATCTGCGAGGCGCTTGGTGGCGCGACCGCTGCGGGAGGCGGTCGATTAGCAGCGTCGCCGCGCGATGCAAACCCTTTTTGTGCAGAGCGGCAAAAAAACTACCAGCGCACCGGCGAACGGCGGTTGGTCCGGTCGATCGACATCAGAATCCCGAGGCACAGCATGAAAGTCATCTGGCTCGATCCGCCGTTGCTGATCAGCGGCAGCGGCACGCCGACCACCGGCGCCATCCCCATCACCATCGCCATGTTGATCGAAACATAATAGAAGATCGTCGCGGCAAGCCCGGCCGCGGTCAGCTTGGCGAAGCGCGATTGCGCCTGCATCGCAGTCGACAGACCCCATTGCACGATCACGAGGAACGCGATGATCAGCAGCACGCCGCCGACCAGCCCCCATTCCTCCATCATCGTCGCGAGCGCGAAATCGGTATGCCCCTCGGGCAGGTAATCGAGATGGCTTTGCGTACCGTTGAGAAAGCCCTTGCCGAAGATCCCGCCCGATCCGATCGCGATCTTCGACTGGCTGATATGGTAGCCGATCCCGAGCGGATCGCTTTCGGGGTCTAGGAACACCAGGATGCGGTTGCGCTGATAGCCGTGCAGCACGAAATTGACCGCGAGCGGAACCGCCGCGCCGAGCGCGAGCGCGCCGCCGATGAACAAGCGGAGCGGCACGCCTGCGAGGAACATCACGGTGATGCCGCCGATCATGATCATCAATGCGGTGCCGAGGTCGGGTTGCTTCATCACCAGCGCCGCAGGAACCAGGATCAGCAGCGCCGCGGGCCAGATCGCGCCGAAGCGCCGCGTCTCGTTGGGCGGCAGCAGATCGTAGAATTTGGCGCAGGTCAGCACGATGCAAGGCTTCATCAGCTCGGACGGCTGGAGCCGGAAGCCGATCCCGAGATCGAGCCAGCGCTGTCCGCCGCCGCGGATCGCACCGACGAGCTCGACGAGCACGAGCATCACGCACAGCGCGCCATAAGCAGGAAGCGCGGCATTGCTCCACACCCGCTCGGGGATGCGCGACAGCACGATCGCGCCGCTGAGGAAGACGAAGAAGCGGATGCCTTGCGACAGCGCCCAAGGGCGAATGCTGCCGCCCGCCGCCGAATAGAGCACGAGCGAATCGAAACAGCCGATCGCGAGGACGAGCAGCAGAATCTTCCACGGCAATTGCGCGAGCGGGGCAGGGACGAAACTCAGACCGCTCATGGGACATCCCGCTCGGTGGTGCCGTCCTCGGCGACGGTGTTGCCGTGCGCGGCGGTGTTGGCGAGCTCTTCTGCGGTCGCGACGTCGGCCGCGGCGGCGGCTTGCACCGCGGGCGCGTCGGTCGGGGCGCTCGCACCGAATTCGGTCTGCGCGCCGACCGCGAGCGGCGGCGCGTTGGCGGCGGCGCGGTAGGCCGCGGTCTCGGCCGCCATGCGCGTGTGGATGTCGCCACCCCAGGTCGCCTCGCCCTCGATCAGCGACGCCATCGCGCGGTCGCGATCGAACAGATATGTCATGATGTCGCGTGCGATCGCGGGCGTATCGAGATTGCGCACGGTATGGCCGCCATGTTCGAGCACGACGGCGATCGCGTAGCGCGGCTTGTCGTGCGGCGCGAAGCCCTGGAACAGCGCGTGATCGCGCATCTTGAAGGGGAGTTGGCCATTCTTGAGCACGCCGCCCGCGCGCTCGGCCATGGTGATCCGGCGGACCTGCGCGGTACCGGTCTTACCCGCGAGCGCGACGCCCGGGATGAGCATCCGCGCCGCGCCGCCGGTCCCGCCGCCATTGACCACGCCCCACATCGCCTGGTGGATCGTATCGAGATGCTCGGGCGCGAACGGCAGGGCAGGGGCGCCGTGGCGGACATCCGCCGCCAGGATGCTCGGCTGGAGCGCGCGACCCGAGGCGAGCCGCGACGCCATCACCGCGAGCTGAAGCGGATTGGAGAGCACATAGCCCTGGCCGATCGACGCATTGAGCGAATCGGCGACGGTCCATTGCTGCTTGTAGCGGCGCAGCTTCCACGCCGTATCGGGGACGGTGCCATAGCGCTGGCTGTTGAACGGCAGCTCGAACTTCTGCCCGAGCCCGAGCGACCGCGCGACCGGGGCGACATGATCGTAGCCGAGCCGCCGGATCATCTCGTAGAAATAGATGTCGCAGCTCTGCATGATCGCATTCTTGAGATCGAGCGCGCCGTGCCCGCTCTTCTTGTGGCAATGGAACACGCCCGTGCCGACGCGCAGCGCGCCCGAGCAGACGACGCGGTCCGACGCCGGCACGCCCGCACCGAGCAGCGCGAGCCCGTTCATCGGCTTGACGGTCGAGCCCGGCGGGTAGAGCCCCTGCAGCACTTTGTTCATCAAGGGCACGTGGTCGTTTTCCGACAGCATCTTCCATTCGAGATGGCTGATCCCGTCGGAGAAATTGTTGGGATCATAGGCTGGCATCGACACCATCGCGAGCATCTCGCCCGTGAGGCAGTCGATCACCACCACCGAGCCCGACTGCGTGCCGAGCCGGCGTGCGGCATAGTCCTGCAGCCCGGCATCGATCGTCAGGCGCGCGTTCGCGCCGGGCTGATCGGGCCTGGTGGCGAGCTCTGCGACGAGCTTGCCGCGCGCAGTGACCTCGACACGCTTCTGTCCGGCGACGCCGCGCAGCTGCTTCTCGAGCGTCTTTTCGAGGCCGTCCTTGCCCAGCTTGAAGCCCGGCGTGACCATCAGTTGGTCGTGCGTCTGCTTATATTGTTCGGCCGAAGCCGCGCCGACATAGCCCGTCAGATGCGCGACCGCCGCGCCTGCGGGATAGCTGCGCGAGAAGCCGCGCGTCGGGGCGACGCCGGGCAGCTCGGGCAACCGCACGCTGACCGCGGCAAAGCGCTCCCAATCGAGATTTTCCGCGACCTGAACGGGCTGGAACCCGGCGGCATGTTCGAGATCGGCGACGAGCCGGTCCATTTCCTCGGGCGGCAGCTTGAGCAGGTCGCGCAGCAGCGCGAGGACATGGTCCTTGTTCTCGAGCCGGTCGGGGATGATGTCGACGCGGAAATCGGTGCGGTTGTTGGCGATCGGCGCGCCGTGGCGATCGACGATCCAGCCGCGGCGCGGCGGCACCAGCGTCATGTTGACGCGGTTGCTCTCCGACTTGAGCGTATATTGCTCGTTCTCGACCACCGCGAGCCACGTCATCCGCCCGGCGAGCGCAAGGCCGAACACGCCCTGCGCCGCGCCAAGCATCACGGTGCGCCGCGAGAAGCTGTAGCTTTGCGCGGCCTCGGTCGCGACGCGGCCGCTCGGGCGAAAGGCGCCGCCGCTCACAACTCCTCCTCGTCGTCGCCGAGCAGCGTGCACAGCCGGACCACCAGCGGGAACAACAGGATCGACACCGCGATCTGCAGCATCAGCCCGGTATCGACATGCGCGCCGATCGGCGATGCGACCAGACGCCCGAGGAGCAGGCAGAAGGCGATCGCGCCCGCCGCGATCAGCCAGTCCTGCCAAAAATCGCGATAGACGACGCGCTGGTCGATCAGGTCGATCATGAACAGGCACAACGTCCAGAACAGCATCGCGTTGCCGAGCGGTTGCCCGCTGAGCAGATCATCGAAGAAACCGAGCGGCAGCGGTGCCCAGATGCGCAGGCTCTCGGGTTTCGTGAGCCGCCAACCGAGCAGCATCAACAAGCCGAACGGCGGCAGCACCGGGAAACTTGCGACCATCGGCCACAGGGTCAGGGCCGATCCGATCGCGACGGTGATCGCGGGCACGAACCGGCGGAAGCTCTGGTCGGGGACCTCGTCGAATGGGCCGCGGGCTTGCCTCATCGCGCGCTCACGGCTTCTTCTTGGGCGGACGCGGCGTGGCCGTCGCCTTGGGCTGCGGCGCGGGGACTGGGATCGGCGGCGCGGGCGGCATGAAAGCGCGCTGGACGAGCGCATAATCGACCGTATCGGCCTGCGTGAACGCGCGCGCAATCGAGGCATCTCGTCCACGCCGCAGCACGCGCGCGACGGGGACGTCGGGCGGATAGATGCCGCCCGTCCCCGACGTCACGAACACATCGCCCGGCGCGAAATCGGTCGTCGCCGAAGCGACCGACTTGACGTCGATCAGCCCGTCGCCGCGTCCGGTCGCGAGCGCGGGCACGCCGTCGCGCGTGCGGCGCACCGGCACGACGCTTTCCGGGTCGCTCAGCAACAGCACGCGCGCGCTGTTTGGCCCCGCCTCGAGCACACGGCCGATCAGCCCCTCGGGCCCGCGCACCGGCTGGCCGCTTGCGACGCCCTGCCAAGATCCAGCGTTGAGCACGGCAACGCGGCGCGTGCTCGACGCCGACGAGCTGACGAGCCGCGCGGTGACGACGGGTTCCGATATCCGTTCGCGGACCCGGAGCAAGGCGAGTAGGCGGCGGTTCTCATAGGAGAGCGAGCGCGCGCGCAGGAACAGCGCATGCTGCGCGGCAAGCTGCTTGCGCAGCGCGGCGTTCTGGTCGTGGACCGCGAAATAGCTGCCGATCCCGCCGGGAATCGCGCCGATCCCGCGGCCGATGCCCGCCAGCCCCGAGGACAGCGGGGTGCTCACTTCGGCAACGCTCGCGCGCAGTGCTGCAAAGGCGACGGGGTCCAAAGTCGACAAGGCAAGCAGCACCGCCCCGACGAGCGACCCCGCTACGGCGACGACATATCCTGCAAAAAGGCTGTATTGCGCCCGCCGCGAAAACCCCGGACGCCGATTGCGAGGCGGCGCCATCATACCCCCATCAAAAAGCCCGAGGGCTAGTAAAAACCTTGTTTCGCCTTACGCGATGTGCTGCGCCCTGAGTAGGGTCAATCCCTCGGCCCAGACCGCGCAAGCGCTCACTTCACCGCGTCACGCGCTGTGGAGGACGCCGCGATAGACCGGATCCTCGAGCGCGCGGCCGGTGCCGAGCGCGACGCAGGTGAGGGGGTCGTCGGCGATCGTGACGGGCAGGCCGGTCTCGTCGCGCAGCACCTCGTCGATGCCCTTGAGCAGCGCGCCGCCGCCGGTGAGCACGATGCCCTGGTCGACGATGTCGGCGGCAAGCTCGGGCGCAGTGTTCTCGAGTGCGATGCGGACGCCCTCGACGATCTGGCCGACGGGCTCGGAGAGCGCTTCGGCGATCTGGCCCTGGTTGATCTGAATTTCCTTGGGGACGCCATTGACGAGATCGCGGCCCTTGACGTGGATCGTCAGACCGATGCCGTCCGCCGGCGGCTTGGCGACGCCGACTTCCTGCTTGATCCGCTCGGCGGTCGCATCGCCGATCAGGAGGTTGTGGTTGCGGCGGACGTAGGAGACGATCGCCTCGTCCATCTTGTCGCCGCCGACGCGCACCGAAGTGGTGTAAGCGAGGCCGCGCAGCGAGAGCACGGCAACTTCGGTCGTGCCACCACCGATGTCGACCACCATCGAGCCGATCGGCTCGGTGACGGGCATGTCGGCGCCGATCGCGGCGGCCATCGGCTCCTCGATCAGCCAGACCTGGCTGGCACCGGCGTTCGACGCGGCATCGCGGATCGCGCGGCGCTCGACCGAGGTCGATCCCGACGGCACGCAGATCACGATCTGCGGCCAGCGCATGAAGCGGCGTTGCCCGCCATGCACCTTGTGGATGAAGTGCTTGATCATCTGCTCGGCGACGTCGATGTCGGCGATGACGCCGTCGCGTAAGGGGCGGATCGCCTGGATGCTGTCGGGGGTCTTGCCCATCATCAGCTTGGCGTCGTCGCCGACGGCCTTGACGCGCTTGACGCCATTGAGCGTCTCGACCGCGACGACCGACGGTTCGTTGAGCACGATGCCCTTGCCGCGCAGATAGACCACCGTGTTGGCGGTCCCCAGATCGATCGCCATGTCATGGGAGGAAAAGCGGAAGAGATTCGAGAAAAAGCCCATGGATCGTTCCGTTTCACGCCGGACTTAGTGAACTGCCGACAGGTCGCACAATATCGTGACGTCGCTTACAACCAAGGCGTTCAGCGCGGCGGTGAAACCGCTCTGATACGTGGTGGAATGCGGGTCGCGGGAGGCCTGCGATTGGGCTAGAGCCTGCACCATGTCAATACGCCGCCTGCCCGAACATCTCGTCAATCGTATCGCTGCCGGTGAAGTGGTCGAAAGGCCCGCCAGCGCGTTGAAGGAGCTGGTCGAAAATGCGGTCGACGCTGGCGCCACCCGCATCGCTGTGCGCCTGGCGGGCGGGGGAACCGACCTTGTCGAGGTAACCGACGACGGCTGCGGCATGACGCCCGAAGACATGGCGCTCGCGCTCGAGCGGCACGCCACTTCGAAGCTTCCCGACGAGGCTATCGAAAACGTCAGCACGCTCGGCTTTCGCGGCGAGGCGTTGCCCTCGATCGCGAGCGTCGCGCGGATGACGCTCGAGAGCCGGGTGCGCGGGAGCGAGGGCTGGGCGCGGGTGGTCGATAATGGTGTCGTGCTGTCCGAAGGGCCCGCAGCGATTCCCCCGGGGACGCGCGTGCGTGTCGAGGGTCTGTTCGAGCGCGTGCCGGCGCGGCGCAAGTTCCTGCGCTCGCCGCGAAGCGAATTCGCCGCGTGCCTCGACGTGGTCAAGCGGCTCGCGATGGCGCGGCCTGATATCGGCTTCTCGGTCGAGCATGACGGGCGGCGCTCGCTCGGCGTGACCGGCGGCGAGACGCTCCCCGACCGCGTGGCGGCGCTGACCGATCGCGGGCTGGTCGACAATGGGGTGGGGATCGATTTCGTCCGCGAGGGGATCGGGCTGCTGTCTCTTATACACATCTC
>NZ_JASJVC010000037.1:0-34778 GCF_035019905.1 Sphingomonas sp. 10B4
AGATGTGTATAAGAGACAGAGGTAGCGATCAACGGTTTTGGGCGCATTGGCCGCCTTGTCGCGCGTGCAGTGCTCGAGCGCGGCGACACGGGTCTCGAACTGGTGGCGATCAACGATCTCGCCGATGCCAAGTCGAACGCCTGGCTGTTCAGCCGCGATTCGGTCCACGGCAAATATCCCGGCGAGGTTTCGGCCGAGGGCAACGATCTCGTCGTCGACGGTAAGCGCATCCGCGTCACCGCCGAGCGCGACCCCGCCAATCTCCCGCACAAGGAATTGGGCGTCGACATCGTGCTCGAATGCACCGGCTTCTTTACCGACCGCGAGAGCTGCCAGAAGCATCTCGACGCGGGCGCCAAGAAGGTGCTGATCTCGGCACCGGGCAAGGGCGTCGACCTGACCGTCGTATTCGGCGTCAACCACGACAAGCTCACCGCCGAGCACACGATCGTGTCGAACGCCTCGTGCACGACCAACTGCCTCGCGCCCGTCGCCAAGGTGCTGAACGATGCGATCGGCATCGAGCGCGGCCTGATGACGACGGTCCATGCGTACACCAACGACCAGAAGATTCTCGACCAGATCCACCCGGACCTGCGTCGCGCACGCGCCGCTGCGATGTCGATGATCCCGACCACGACCGGTGCCGCGCGCGCAGTCGGCGAGGTTCTGCCCGAGCTCAAGGGCAAGCTCGACGGCTCGGCGATCCGTGTTCCCGTTCCCGACGGCAGCCTGATCGACCTGACCTTCATGCCGTCGCGCGAGACGACCAAGGATGAGGTCAACGCGATCCTCAAGGCAGCGTCGGAGAGCGGTCCGCTCAAGGGCGTGCTGGTCTATTCGGACGAGCCGCTCGTCTCGATCGACATCGTCCACACGCCGGCGTCGTCGACGATCGACAGCCTCGAGACCGCGGTGATGGACGGCAAACTCGTCCGCGTCGTCAGCTGGTACGACAACGAATGGGGCTTCTCGAACCGGATGGTCGATACCGCCGGCGCGATGGGGAAGTTCCTCTGATGACCGATACCGTCGCCCCGGCGCAGGCCGGGGCCGCTTTGTTGTCAGGCGATGCGCTGGATAACGCAGCGGCCCCGGCCTTCGCCGGGGCGACGGGGGTTCTCGCCGGCATCGCGCGCCACGGCCGACCCAAAGGGCCGATGGAGACCGTCGATCATGTTGAGGTCACGCTCGATGGCGGGATCCACGGCGACTTTCGCGGAACGATAAAGCCCGGTGGCAAGGGGCGGCGGCAGGTCACGTTGATCGAGCGTGCCGATTGGGACGCTGCGATGGCCGAGGTCGGCCACAGCCTGCCGTGGTTCGAGCGGCGTTCGAACCTGCTCGTCGAAGGCCTTGATCTGCCACAGCGCGCCGGCACCAAAGTGCGTATCGGGGACGATGTCGTCCTCACCATCACACGCGAGACCGATCCATGCGAACGGATGGAGGCGCTCGCGCCGGGCCTCAAGGCAGCATTGCTGCCCGATTGGCGCGGCGGCGCGTGTTCGCGTGTTCTTGTCGGCGGGATCATCCGCGTCGGCGATTCAATCAGGGTGGAACCATGACGGATTCTTCAGTGACGCGCGCTTTCAAGACCCTCGATGACATGGGCGACGTGCGCGGCAAGCGCGTGCTGGTCCGCGAAGATCTCAACGTGCCGATGGCCGACGGAAAAGTTAGCGATGACACGCGCTTCCGCGCAACCTTGCCGACGGTGACCGAACTGTCCGACAAGGGCGCGATCGTGCTGATCCTCGCGCATTTCGGGCGGCCCAAGGGCGTGCGCAATCCCGACATGTCGCTGGCGCTGTTGACCAAGCCGTACGAGACCGTGCTGGGCCGTCCGGTCCAGTTCGTCGACTATGACGGCGCGGCCGACGCGATGGCGAACCTCCAGCCGGGCGACGTCGCGATCCTCGAGAATACGCGCTTCAATGCCGGCGAGGAAAAGAACGACCCCGCGTTCGCGGCACAGCTCGCCGCGCTCGGTGATTTCTACGTCAACGATGCCTTCTCGGCCGCACACCGCGCACACGCCTCGACCGAGGGGCTCGCGCATCTGCTCCCGGCGTTTGCGGGTCGCGCGATGGAGACCGAGCTCGACGCGCTCGACAAGGCGCTCGGCAATCCCGAGCATCCCGTCGCGGCGGTGGTCGGTGGCGCCAAGGTGTCGACCAAGCTCGACGTGCTCAAGCATCTCGTCGCCCGCGTCGATCATCTCATCATCGGTGGCGGGATGGCGAACACCTTCCTTGCGGCACGCGGCGTCGATGTCGGGAAAAGCCTGTGCGAGCATGAGCTTACAGGCACTGCCGAAGAGATTTTCGCAGCAGCCGAACAGGCCAATTGCACGATCCATCTGCCCTATGACGTCGTGGTGGCGAAGGAATTCCGCGCCAACCCGCCGGTCCGTACCGTCAACGTCCATGAGGTCGCCGCCGACGAGATGATCCTCGACGTGGGGCCGGCGGCGACCGAGGCGCTTGCCGACGTGCTCAAGAACTGCCGCACGCTGGTGTGGAACGGCCCGCTCGGCGCGTTCGAGACGCCGCCGTTCGACACCGCAACCGTCGCGCTGGCGAAGACCGCGGCGGCGCTGACCAAGAGCGGCTCGCTCGTCTCGGTTGCGGGGGGCGGCGATACCGTCGCGGCGCTCAACCAGGCGGGCGCGGCCGACGACTTCACCTTCGTCTCGACCGCGGGTGGCGCGTTCCTGGAATGGATGGAAGGCAAGGACTTGCCGGGGGTTGCTGCGCTTTCGCGGTAAACGGCCGGCTGACCGTCCCCTCGCGCGGCAGGTGCCGGAGAGGGGACGGTCGAGCCTCACCCCGCCGGCACAGGCTCCTGGAGCAGTGGCACGAGTAACGCATTGAGCTCACCGAGCTCGAACGCGCTGGCCTTGGCGTAGCGCAGTCGCCCGGCGCGATCGATGACGAAGTTGGTCGGCACGCCCGCCATCGCGGCATAGGGCCCCTTGATCCGCCGCGCCGATTGCATGTGCATCACCGCGAACAGCTTCTTGAGCTGGAACGGCTGGAGCGAATCCTCGGTCGCGATCGCGAAGACCTTGAGGCCGTGGCCTTTCTGCGCTTCGTAATATGCGTCGAGCAGCGGTAGCTCCTGCTTGCACGGCCCGCACCACGTCGCCCAGAAGTTGAGCACGACGACGTGCCCGTGAAGCTGGTCGGAGGAAACCTTGCTGCCGTCGATCAGCGTCAGTTCGAACGGCGGGGCGAGATCGCCGACCTTGGGTTGCGGGCTCGCGCCCGCCAATAGCGCAGCCGCAACAACCAGCGTCAACCTGCAAGAAAATCTCGATAAAATCCGCATCGCTACGCCCCCGTAATCGCACGAGAGTGTCGCGGATCGCGCGGGCGGTCAATCCTTGGCGCGCTCGGCTTGGGGGGCGGACGGGCGATCGAACAGCAGATAGAGCAGCAACGCCAAACCGCCGATCGCAGCGCCGATCAGGCTCGAGAACGACCAACCGCCCGCCGCGAAGCTCGCGCTGCCGATCAGCGATCCGCTCGCGCCGAACACGAAGACGATCGTCATATAGGCGGCATTGATCCGCCCGCCGGCTGCGCTGTCGAGCCCAAAGATGATGCGTTGCCCCGAAATCTGGTTGAGCTGCACCGCGGCGTCGATCAGCACCGCGGTCACCGCAAACGCGATCAGCGCCCCGGCTGCGACGACCAGGTCGGCGGCGATGAACGACAGCATCAGCAGCGCCAGCGCGACGAGCGTCGTCGCGCGCGCGTGGCCCTTGTCGGCGAGATAGCCGGCAATTGGTGCCGCAAGCGCGCCGCCCGCGCCGGCGAGCGCGAACAAGGCGATGCCGTTCGCCCCCAGCCCGAAGCGCCGCGTGAGGACGAGCGGCGCCGCGGTCCAGAACAGGTTGAACGCGATAAACAGCAGCGCCTGATACGCCGCGCGCAGCCGCAGGACGGGATAGCGCCGCAGCAGTTCGAGCGACGAGGCCAGCAGCGCGGAATAGGTGAGGGTGCTGTCAGGACGTCGCGATGGCAGCATCAGCAGCAAGGCGAGGCCGACCAATGCGGTGACGCCAGCCGACCAGAAGAACAAAGCGCGCCACCCCAGCGCGCCCGCAACGAAGCTCGCGACCGGTCGCGCGAGCATGATCCCGGTAAGCAGTCCGCTCATCACCAGCCCGATCGTCCGGCCTTGCCGCGCTTCGCTGCTGAGCTTGGCGGCAAGCGGAACGAGGACTTGCGCGCCGACCGAGCAAATCCCGGTGGCGAGTGCGGCGACGAGGAAGGTGCGCGGCCCCTCTGCCAGCGCGATGCCGATGCAGCCGAGCGCCGCGCCGACGGTGGCGATGATGATCAGCCGCTTGTTCTCGATCAGATCGGACAGCGGCACGATGAAGGCGAGGCCAAGGCCGTAGCCAAGCTGGGTCAGCGTGACGATGCCGCCCGCCGCCGACGGCGACAGGCCGATGTCGGGGCCGATCATGCCGATCAGCGTCTGGGCGTAATAGAGGTTGGCCACCATCGCCCCGCAGGCAACCGCCATAAGGGCGGTGACGGCGGGGGACAGGTCATGCGTATCGGGATCACTCATGCCGCCTGCGAAAGCGCGCGCGGCGACGAAAGGCAAGTGCGCAGGTCGCAATCGCCTAGCCCACGATTGCTGCGTTGCAGTCCATTGCCGGGCTGACTATCAGCCGCACAAAGAGTCACAACCGGAGAGCTGTCGATGACCCCAATAGTTCAAGCCATTCTCGACAAATATGAGTCGGATAGCCCTGCTACCAAGGCAAATCTTGCGCGCATCCTGATGCACGGCAAGCTCGGCGGCACGGGCAAATTGGTGATTCTCCCGGTCGATCAGGGCTTCGAACACGGCCCGGCGCGCAGCTTCGCGGTCAATCCGGCGGCGTATGATCCGCATTATCACTGGCAGCTCGCGGTCGACGCCGGCCTCTCGGCATTCGCTGCACCGCTCGGCATGATCGAGGCGGGCGCACAGACCTTTGCCGGCCAGGTCCCGACGATCCTCAAGGTCAACAGCTCGAACAGCTGGGCGCAGGGCGCCAACCAGGCGGTGACGGGTTCGGTCGAGGACGCGGTGCGGCTCGGCTGCGCGGCGATCGGCTTCACCATCTATCCGGGTTCGGACGATTTGTTCGAGATGATCGGCCAGATCCGCGAAATGTCCGCCGAAGCCAAGTCTGTCGGCATCGCCACGGTGATCTGGTCGTACCCGCGTGGCGGCGTGCTGCCCAAGTCGGGCGAGCTCGCGCTCGACGTCGGCGCCTATGCCGCGCACATGGCGGCATTGCTCGGCGCGCACATCATCAAGGTCAAGCTGCCGAGCGATCACATCGAGCAGAAAGAGGCCAAGCCGATGTACGAGGGCACCGACTGGTCGAACCAGGCGGACCGCGTCAAGCACGTCGTCCAGTCGAGCTTTGCCGGGCGCCGGATCGTCGTCTTCTCGGGCGGCGCGGCGAAGGGGTCGGACGCGGTCTATCAGGACGCGCGCGACATTCGCGACGGCGGCGGCAACGGCTCGATCATCGGGCGCAACACCTTCCAGCGCCCGCGCGACGAAGCGCTCGAGATGCTCGCCAAGATCGTCGCAATCTACAAGAACGAGGAATAGGCCGTGGAATTCGCCTATCATCGGAGTTTAGCTCCGATGATAGGTGTTCTGCTCGGCATCGCGATCGTCGAGATGCTGGTGGTGCATCTCGTCGTCGTCGCATGGCTCGGCTGGTGGGCGGCGCTGGTCGCTGGCGTGCTTGATGGCTCGCTGGTGATTGCGCTGATCGGCCTGATCCGATCGTTCCGGCGCCTGCCCGTGACGCTGGCCGATGGCGTGCTGACGATGCGCGCGGGGTGGCTGCGATCGGTGGCGATTCCCGTCGCGAATATCGCCGGGTTGCGCGCCAGCTGGGATGCCGCGGCGATCAGGCAGCGCGGTGTCCTGAACCTCGCTTTGGCGAGCTGGCCGAGTGTTGTCGTGGATCTCGATCCGCCGATCGTGCAGCGCCGCGGCGGCCAGCTCCACGCGGTCGCGCACAAGCTCGATGATCCGGTGGCTTTCCATGCCGCGATCGCGGCGCTATCGCGCAGCGATGGACATTGAAGACGCACGCGGCGAAGATCCGCTCGGCCCGCTCGACCCCAATTTCGCGGCACGCTTCACGCGCGACATCCGCCGGCCGCCGTGCCAGCTCTATCTCGTCTCGCCGCTCGACGTCACCGGCGGCTTTGCCGATCGGCTGAAGCGTGCGCTCGACGCCGGGCCGGTCGCGGCGTTCCAGTTCCGCGTCAAGGACGTCGACCAGCACGTCGCCGCCGCGCTTGCCGATCCGCTGCAGCGGATCTGTGCCGATGCCGATGTCGCCTTCATCGTCAACGACAGCATCGCGCTCGCCAAGCGGCTCGGCGCCGATGGCGTGCATCTCGGCCAGGAAGACGGCGACCCGCGCGAGGCGCGCAGCGAATTGGGGACGACGGCGCAAATCGGCGTGTCGTGCCACGACAGCCGCCACCTCGCGATGGAAGCGGGCGAGGCGGGGGCGGACTATGTCGCGTTCGGCGCTTTCTACCCGACGACGACGAAGGTGACCGACCATGTCGCCGATCCGGTGCTGCTGTCCTGGTGGACGACGGTGTTCGAAATCCCCTGCGTCGCGATCGGCGGGATCACCCCGGCCAATGCCGCGCCGCTGGTTGCGGCAGGTGCGGACTTCGTCGCGGTATCGAGCGCGGTGTGGGGCGGCGATGAGGCCGCTGCGGTTCAGGCCTTCGCAGCGGTGCTCGCTGGCTAGAGGCTGGCGCGGATTCGTGCTAACGCGGAGGCATGGCCAAGCTGTCTCCGATCGAGTCCGAATTCGCCACCACCGAGGAGGCCGAGGCGTATGACGTCTGGTTTCGGGCGAAGGTCCAGGAGGCGCTTGATTCGACTCGGCCTAAGATCCCGCATGACGAAGCGATGCGGCGGGTGCGCGGGACGATAGCCGAGGCGAAGCGTGCTGCCGGTCGTCTGGACCGCTGAAGCGCTCGACGCGCTGGACCAGATTGCAGCGTTCATCGCCGCGCGCAACTTGCTCGCGGCGGATCGCCTGCAGTCGCTGTTCGAGCAGGCCGCGGAGAGGCTGCCGCTCCATCCCTACATGTATCGGTCCGGCCGGGTGAGTGGGACGCGCGAGGCGGTCGTCCACCCGAATTATATCTTGGTCTATCAGGTCGGCGAGACCGCAATCGACATTCTTGCCGTCCTGCACACCCGGCAAGACTACCCCTGATCTACCAGTGCCGCACGCGCCCGGTGTCGACATGGACGAAGCCGTCGCGCGGATAAAACCCCACACCGCCGCCGCCCAGCGCCAACGCCGCGC
This sequence comes from Sphingomonas sp. 10B4, assembly GCF_035019905.1. Classification (NCBI taxonomy): domain Bacteria; kingdom Pseudomonadati; phylum Pseudomonadota; class Alphaproteobacteria; order Sphingomonadales; family Sphingomonadaceae; genus Sphingomonas; species Sphingomonas sp. 10B4. Next base: position 7,376 of record NZ_JASJVC010000037.1, read on the forward strand.
CGTGCAACCGATCAAGCCGCACGCCGGCGACCTTGATGTCGGTCGCCTTGCCCAGCATGTGCTGGCTCTGGCTCGCGACGCCGGTATGCGAACCGCCTCTGGCGCGCAGCGAGGCGTTGGTGGCGGGCGATCGGTAGCCCGAAATAAGGTCGATCTTGGTGCGGCCGCTCAATTCCAGCTTGTCGCGCAGCCTCACCAGCAAGGCGAGCAGCCGGCGGTCCATCGCGGTCGCCTGGCCGGTGCGCCAGTCGCGCAGGCCGTGGTTGAGCTCGGCCAAGCCTTGCGGAACGAACGATCCGTTGCGCGCGAACAGCGCGTCGACGCTCTCGCCGGTGTGGACGTTGCGGATCGCGAGGCGCCACTCTGTGCCTATGGCGACCGCGGGAAGCGGGAAGGCGAGCGCCGCACCGCCGGCGAGGACGCCGCCGAGCAGGCCCCGTCGCGAAAGTTTCATTTCGGGATCGCGTAAAGTGTCGGACACAAGCGTGTCACAAGTCGTTGTCTGCATAGTGAATATGTAGGAGCCGAGCGTAATGCGGAAAATGGTGGCCGGAACGGCCTGTCTGGCGATAGCCTCCTTTGGGCTGATCGCCGCTGCCGCGCCGGGAACAAAAGCTGCGTCCACCGCGACCAAGCTCGATCCGTCCACGCTTCACGTTCAGGTGATCCTCGATCATCTCGGCTTCTCGCCCGGCGTGCTGGATGGTCGCGAGGGCAAGTCGCTGGTTGCCGCACTGAAAGGCTTTCAGGAAACGCGCGGTCTTGAGCAGACCGGCGCGATGGACAAGCCGACGCTGCAGGCACTGTATCCCGATCGTAAGTGGCGCCCGACAGTGATGGTGACGCTGACGCCGGAAATGCTTGCTGGCCCATACATCAACCCGCTGCCGAAGGACCCGGCGCTGCAGGCGAAGCTGCCGCAGCTTGGCTATCGCACTGCGATGGAGAAGCTCGGCGAGATGTTCCACACCACGCCAGCGGTGCTGGTCGAGCTCAACAGCCCGACGACGCCGCTCAAGGCGGGCAGCAAGATCGTCGTCCCGAACGCAATCGCGACGTCGATGGCCTACAATCCGAAACTGCCGGAGAAATGGCGCCAGACCCTGGCCTCGCTCAACGTCGACTCAACGCAGCCGGCAGGCGCCAAGATCGTGGTGAGCAAGTCGCGCGAAGTGCTGCGCGTGCTCGACAAGGACGGCAAGCTCGTCGCGCAGTTCATGGCGACGATGGGCAGCGAGCATGATCCGCTGCCGATCGGCACGTGGAAGATCAACGGCCCGTCGTACAACCCGCCGTTCCATTACAATCCCAAGCTGTTCTGGGATGCCAAGGGCAGCGCGAAGGCCGCCTTGCTTCCGCCCGGGCCGAACGGTCCCGTCGGCGTGGTGTGGCTCGATCTTTCGAAGGAGCATTACGGCATCCACGGGACGCCCTCGCCCGAGACGATCGGTCGCGCCGAAAGCCATGGCTGCATCCGCCTGACCAATTGGGACGCCGCGCGGCTCGCGATGATGGTCAAGCCTGGCACGCCGGCCATTTTCGAGAAGTGACCGCGTGAGCCGGGTTGCGCGTTTCGTTCTGATCTCGCTGGCGATCATGGCGGCGGCGTGGATCGCGCTGCTCGCCTTGCTGCCGGAGGCCTCGCGCCGGATCGGTGGCAGCGCCGAGCGATCGCCCGCCGTGAAGTCCCCGCCAGCGGTCGGTGCGGCGGGGGAGGGCGCAGTGCTCGCGGTCCCGATCGGCGGCGTGCGGCGACACGATGTTCGCGAGTCGTGGGGCGATCCGCGCGAGAACGGGCTGCGCGAACATCATGGCACCGACCTGGCAGCGCCTGCCAACACGCCGGTTTTGGCGGCGGCGCCCGGTACCGTTGAGAAGCTCTGGACCAGCGCCGCGGGCGGGACGACCGTGTACGTCCGTTCGCCGGCGCGGAACTGGACCTATTATTATGCTCATCTCAGCGGCTATGCGCCGGGCCTTCAGGAGGGCCAGTCGGTCAAGGTCGGGGACGTGCTCGGCTATGTCGGCGACACCGGGAATGCCGGCGTCGGCAATTTCCACCTGCATTTCGGTTTGACGCACACCACGCCCGACCAGCATTGGTACGAAGGCATGGACGTCGATCCCTACCCCTATCTTGCCGGAAAGGCCTTGCCCCGCTAAGGCGCACGTCCGCGCGGCATGCCGTGCGCTTGGCTCTTTCCAACTACAGGCTCCCCCATGAAGATCAACGCGGTCGAAATTCGTCCCGGCAATATCCTGGAATATGAAGGCGGTATCTGGAAGACCGTTAAGATCCAGCATACCCAGCCGGGTAAGGGCGGGGCCTATATGCAGGTCGAGATGAAGAACCTCATCGACGGCCGCAAGACCAATGTCCGCTTTCGTTCGGCCGAAAGCGTCGAGAAAGTCCGGATGGACACGGTCGATTTCCAGTATCTGTTCCGCGAAGGCGACACGCTGACCTTCATGGACAAGATCAATTACGAGCAGATCACGCTCGACGCCGGCATTCTCGGCGACGCGGCGGCTTTCCTGCAGGACGGTATGGACGTCGTCATGGAGCTCTGGGACGAGCGCCCGATTTCGGTGCAGCTCCCCGACACGATCGAAGCGACGATCGTCGAGGCCGATGCCGTGGTGAAGGGGCAGACCGCCTCTTCGTCGTACAAGCCCGCGATCCTCGAGAATGGCGTGCGCGTGATGGTGCCGCCGCATATCGGGGCCGGCACGCGGATCGTCGTCGATGTGTACGAGCAGACCTACGTCCGCCGCGCGGACTGATCAATTCTGCCTAGCCCTCTCCCGCCTTCGCGGGAAAGGGTTGGATGAGGGCCTTCTTCTTCCTCGCCGCGCCGAACGAAGACGGCCCTCACCGACTACGACTAGGCCCGCCCGAAGAGGGCGGACCAAGTCTCCGTAGCCTCTCCCGCGCGCGGGAGAGGGCAAGAGTCTCTATCGAGTATAGCCAATGCCCTCCCATTCCGGCCTCATGACGATCATCGACCGCGCCGTCCGCAAGGCCGGCCCGCGGCTGCGGCGCGATTTCAACGAAGTCCAGCAGCTCCAGGTCAGCCGCAAGGGGCCCGCCGACTTCGTGTCGATGGCCGACGAGCGCGCCGAGCAGACGATCTACGAGGAACTCTCGCGCGCCCGCCCCGATTGGGGCTTCCTGATGGAAGAGCGCGGCGAAGTCCCCGGCGACCCCAACAAGCCGCGCTTCATCGTCGATCCGCTCGATGGTACGACCAACTTCCTCCACGGCATCCCGCATTTCTCGATCTCGATCGCGGTCGAGGAGACGCTGCCCAACGGCAAGCGCGAGATCACCTCGGCGATGGTCTATCAGCCGATCACCGACGAAGCCTTCTGGGCCGAAAAGGGCCGCGGCGCGTGGGTGCAGGAGCAGCGGCTGCGCGTCTCGGCACGCCGCGACCTCTCCGATTCGCTCATCGCGACGGGCATTCCCTTCCTCGGCCACGGCAATTTCACCGAGTGGAGCCGCATCTTCGGTGCGATCGCGCCCGAAGTCGCTGGCATCCGCCGGATGGGCTCGGCCGCGCTCGACCTCGCCTGGGTCGCGGCGGGGCGGTACGACGGCTATTGGGAAAGCGGCCTCAAGCCGTGGGACGTCGCGGCGGGCATGCTGCTGGTCAAGGAAGCCGGTGGTTTCGTCAGCGATTTCCGTGGCAGCGACCAGATGATGCAGCGCAGCGAGATTCTTGCGGCAAACGACGCGCTGCAGTCGCGACTGCACAAGCTGCTCGCAAACGCGCTGCGGTAAGCGGACCAAAGCCCCTCCCTTGAAGGGGAGGGGCAAGAATTTATCGAGTCTGCGCGCCGGTCAGGCCATGCGCCGCACGATAATGATCGACCGCGATCAACATCCCCGCGATCTCGGCCGGGGCGAAGCCTTCGTCCCGCTCGGCGCCGGTTTTCGCCTTCAGACGATATTTCCACACCGCGACCCGGCCCGGCAGGTACTTCGCCGCGAGCGTGCGCAGCAGCGCCTCGTCGACCGGGAAAGCGAAGGTCTCGAGATACGCGCACCCGACATAGACACGGCACGATCCGCGGTAGCGGCCGATGGGGATGAGCGGCACCGACACCGGTCCGTCGGGCGTTTCGTAGTTCACCACCTCGAACCGAGCACGGTGCTGCTCGGTGTAGCGCACCATATGATAGACTTGGAACCGCGTCTCGCCGCTCGTCTTGTCGACGAACGCCCGAAAGAAGCCGTCGTCGTTGACGATCCCGAGCAGCCCGTCGTGCTGCTGCCAGCCGCGCATCGTCGAAATCGTCGCGACGGTCTCGAGCGCGTCGTCCTTCACATCGGCCGCGGCGGCGAATTGATCGGGCGTCATCGCGAAAAGCGCGCCGACTTGGTGGGGCAGGGGATCGGCAGATGCGCTGGCGGGCGCCGCAGCCGCCATCAAAACCGCCAGCCGAAGCACGATATGCCGCGCGCGCATTGCCATCCCCCGATGCTCGTCCCCGCTAAGAGTTTGACGCATCGCGATTGTACGTCAAGCACGACGCTTCGCCGGGCTTGTTGCGATTCATTCTCACGCCTCTAAGCCTTGCTCGCTCCGGGGCATCGTCCTAAAGCCCCGGGCATCCGTTCGCACATGCGAGAAGCACCCAAGGCTGATCATGCTCGACCTGTCGCAATATCTCCCGATTCTGCTGTTCCTGGGCGTAGCCCTGGTGCTGTCGAGCGCCTTCGTGTTCCTGCCGATTCTGGCGGCACGCTTTACCGGCGCGCACAAGCCTACTGCCGAGAAGCTCAGCGAATATGAGTGCGGCTTCCCCGCATTCGAGGATCCGCGCAGCCAGTTCGACGTGCGCTTCTACCTCGTCGCCATCCTGTTCATCATCTTCGATCTGGAAGCGGCGTTTCTCTATCCCTGGGCCGTATCGGTCTTCAAACTCGGTTGGGTCGCCTGGGGCTCGATGATGCTGTTCATCGTCGAACTCGCGCTCGGCCTCGTCTATGCATGGAAGAAGGGAGCGCTCGAATGGGAGTAGCACCAAGCCTGCCCGGTCACTCGGGCCCCGTCGAGCTGCTCCGGCAGCCCAGCGGCAGCGACATCATCCAGCCCGATCAGGCGTTCTTCAACGATCTGAATGGCGAACTCGGCGACAAGGGTTTCCTCGTCACCTCGACGGAAGACCTGTTCCACTGGGCGCGCACTGGCTCGCTGTGGTGGATGACCTTCGGCCTCGCCTGCTGCGCGGTCGAGATGATCCACGTCAACATGCCACGCTACGATCTCGAGCGCTTCGGCGCCGCGCCGCGCGCGTCGCCGCGCCAGTCGGACGTGATGATCGTCGCCGGCACGCTTTGCAACAAGATGGCCCCGGCGCTGCGCAAGGTCTACGACCAGATGTCGGAGCCGAAATACGTCATCTCGATGGGGTCGTGCGCCAATGGCGGCGGCTATTACCACTATAGCTACTCGGTCGTTCGTGGCTGCGACCGGATCGTTCCGGTCGACATCTACGTGCCGGGCTGCCCGCCGACCGCCGAGGCGCTGCTCTACGGCATCATGCAGCTCCAGCGGAAGATCCGCCGCGTCGGGACGATCGAACGGTGAGGGCGCCTGCACCCGCCTATGTCGCCAATGATGGCGTGATCGATGCGGCCTCGGCAGCGCTCGGTGGCCGTCTGCTGCACTCGCTCGACGCCGTTGGCGAAGTCGCGCTCCACGTCGATCGCGCCTCGCTGGTCGAGACGATGGTCGCGCTGCGCGATACGCCCGGCCTCGAATATCAGCAGCTGATGGAGATCGCCGGCGTCGATTATCCCGATCGCGGGGTCGATCGCTTCGAAGTGGTCTATTGCCTGCTCTCGTTGACGCGCAATCATCGCATCCGCGTGCATGTGCAGACCGATGACGAGAAGCCGGTGCCATCGGTGACGGGCATCTGGCCGGTCGCCGGCTGGCTCGAGCGCGAAGTGTACGACATGTACGGCGTGCTCTTCTCGGGCAATGCCGATCTGCGGCGCATCCTCACCGACTACGGCTTTCGCGGTCATCCGCAGCGCAAGGACTTCCCGCTCAGCGGCTATGTCGAACTGCGCTATTCGGAAGAGGCCAAGCGCGTCGTGTATGAGCCCGTCCAGCTTGCGCAGGATTTCCGCACGTTCGACTTCATGAGCCCGTGGGAAGGTGCCGAATACGTCCTTCCGGGCGACGAGAAGGCTAAGCTTCCCGAAGAGAAGGGCGCGCCGACGCCGCTCAAGGCCGACGAGATCGTCAAGGCCGACGCCAACGTGTCTGCCAAGGCCGCGCCGAGCGACCCGAAGACGACCGAAAGCACCGCGCAATCGGGCGCCGGCAAGCCCGGTCCGGGTGCCGGCGAGAAGCCCGCCGATCCCGACGTCGTTCCCTCCCCCAAGGGGCAGAACCAGTGACAGAGTATCTCGACCAGCTCGAAAAGCGTTTCGACGGCGAAGACCCCGAGGTCGGCGACGTCGAGATTCAGAACTACACGATCAACTTCGGTCCGCAGCATCCCGCGGCGCACGGCGTGTTGCGCCTGGTGATGGAGCTCGACGGCGAGATCATCGAGCGCGTCGATCCGCATGTCGGCCTGCTGCACCGCGGCACCGAGAAGCTGATCGAGTACAAGACCTACATGCAGGCGCTGCCGTATTTCGATCGCCTCGATTACTGCTCTCCGCTGTGCATGGAGCATAGCTATGTGCTCGCGGTCGAGAAATTGCTCGATCTCGAAGTGCCGCTTCGCGCGCAATATCTGCGCGTGCTGTTCGCCGAACTGACGCGCATTTCGAACCACATGCTCAACCTCGGTAGCCACGTCATGGACGTCGGCGCGATGACGCCGAACCTGTGGCTGTTCGAGATCCGCGAAGACTGCATGAACTTCTTCGAGCGCGTCTCGGGCGCACGCATGCATAGCGCGTACTTCCGTCCGGGCGGCGTCCACCAGGATGCGCCGCTCAAGCTGCTGACCGACATCGCCGACTGGCTCGACACGCGCCTGCCGCGGCTGTTCGAGGATGCGATCTCGCTCGTCGCCGACAACCGCATCTTCAAGCAGCGCAACGTCGATATCGCGACGGTCAGCCGTGACGATGCGATCAAGTGGGGCTTCTCGGGTCCGATGATCCGCGGCTCGGGCATCGCCTGGGATCTGCGCAAGTCGCAGCCGTACGACGTTTACGACCGGATGGACTTCGACGTGCCGGTCGGCACGCGCGGCGATTGCTATGACCGGTTCATGGTGCGCGTCGAGGAAGTCCGCCAGTCGGCGCGGATCATGAAGCAGTGCCTCAACGAGATGCCAGAGGGGCCGATCGCGTCGCTCGACCGCAAGGTCGTCCCGCCCAAGCGCGCCGAGATGAAGCGCTCGATGGAGGCGCTGATCCACCACTTCAAGCTCTACACCGAGGGCTTCCACGTGCCGGCCGGCGACGTCTATGTCGCGACCGAAAGCCCCAAGGGCGAGTTCGGCGTGTATCTCGTCGCCGACGGCACCAACAAGCCGTATCGCTGCAAGATCCGCCCGACCGCCTTCTCGCATCTGCAGGCGATGGACTTCATGTCGAAGGGCCACATGCTCGCCGACACGACCGCGATCCTCGGTGCGATGGACATCGTTTTTGGTGAATGTGACCGCTAATGGCTGAAGCCCCCAAGATCCCCGACGAAGCCGAGACCCGCGCCCGCTGGGGCGCGTTCGCCTGGACCGAAGAAAACCAGAAGAAAGCGAACGAGATCCTCGGTCGCTATCCCAAAGGTCGCGAGCAATCGGCGTCGCTTCCGCTGCTCGATCTCGCGCAGCGCCAGGTCGGCGCCGAGACGCAGACGCAAGGCTGGCTGCCGGTTCCGGTGATCGAGTTCGTCGCGCGCCAGATTGGCGTGCCGTACATGCGCGTCTACGAAGTCGTCAGCTTCTACACGATGTTCAACATGGCGCCGGTCGGCCGCTATCACGTCCAAGTCTGCGGCACGACGCCGTGCCTGCTCGGCGGCAGCGACGACGTGCTCTCGGCATGCAAGAACAAGGGTCTGATCAAGGGGCGCACGACGCCCGACGGCATGTTCACGCTCACCGAGGTCGAGTGCCTGGGCGCGTGCGCCAACGCGCCGATGGTCCAGATCAACGACGACAATTTCGAAGACCTGGATTACGACAAGACCACGGCGATCCTCGAGGCACTCGCCACGGGCGGGACGGTGACACCGGGCTCGCAGACTGGGCGTCGCGACAGCTGCCCGGCGGGCGGGCCGACCTCGCTCACCGCAATGGTCGATGAAAACCACGATTATCGCGAGGAGTGGGCCTGATGCTCGCCGACAAGGATCGCATTTTCACCAACGTCTACGGTTTCCAGCCGTGGAACATCGACGCCGCGATAAAGCGTGGTGATTGGGACAACACCAAGGGCCTTATGGCGCTCGGGCAGGATGCGCTGATCGACGCGGTCAAGGCATCGGGCCTTCGTGGCCGTGGCGGCGCTGGCTTCCCGACCGGCACCAAATGGTCGTTCATGCCCAAGGAGCCGAAGGCCGATCGCCCGAACTTCCTGGTGATCAATGCGGACGAGTCCGAGCCGGGCTCGTGCAAGGATCGCGAGATCATCCGCCACGATCCGCACAAGCTGATCGAGGGCGCGCTGATCGCGGGCTTCGCGATGCGCGCGCGCGCGGCGTACATCTACATCCGCGGCGAATATATCCGCGAGGCCGAAGTGCTCTTCGCGGCGATTGCCGAGGCGTATGACAAGGGCTTGATCGGCAAGAATGCTTGCGGGTCGGGCTACGATTTCGACGTGTTCTGCCATCGCGGCGCCGGCGCATACATCTGCGGCGAAGAGACGGCGATGCTCGAGAGTCTCGAGGGCAAGAAGGGCCAGCCGCGGCTTAAGCCGCCGTTCCCGGCAGGGGCGGGGCTCTACGGCTGCCCGACGACGGTCAACAACGTCGAGTCGATCGCGGTCGTTCCGACGATCCTGCGCCGCTCGCCGGAGTGGTTCGCCAGCTTCGGCGCGGAGAACAACCGCGGCACCAAGCTGTTCCAGATCAGCGGCCATGTGAACAAGCCGTGCGTCGTCGAAGAGGCGATGTCGATCACCTTCCGCGAGTTGATCGAGACGCATTGCGGCGGGATTCGCGGCGGCTGGGACAACCTCCTCGCAGTGATCCCCGGTGGTTCTTCGGTGCCGTTGGTGCCAGCGGCCGAGATCATGGACTGCCCGATGGACTTCGACGGCCTCAAGAAGGTCGGCTCGGGGCTCGGCACCGCGGCGATCATCGTGATGGACAAGTCGACCGACATCGTCCGCGCGATCAGCCGCCTCTCGTACTTCTACAAGCATGAGAGCTGCGGCCAGTGCACGCCGTGCCGCGAGGGCACCGGCTGGATGTGGCGCGTGATGGAGCGGATGCGCACCGGCGACGCCGACATCTCCGAGATCGACACGCTGTATCAGGTGACCAAGCAGGTCGAAGGCCACACGATCTGTGCGCTCGGCGATGCTGCGGCGTGGCCGATCCAGGGTCTGATCAAGCACTTCCGCCCCGAGATGGAGCGGCGGATTACGGAAAAGCGCGGTGGTGGTCTCTCGCCGATGATGGAAGCGGCTGAATAATGCCTATTGTCAAAGTCGATGGCGTCGAAGTCGAAGTGCCAGCGGGCGCGACCGTGCTCCAGGCGTGCGAGATCGCCGGCAAGGAAATCCCGCGCTTCTGCTATCACGAGCGCCTGAGCATCGCCGGCAATTGCCGGATGTGCCTCGTCGAAGTGAAGCCCGGCCCCCCCAAGCCGCAGGCGTCGTGCGCGCTGCCGGCGGCGGACAAGCAGGAGATCTTCACCAACTCGCCGATGGTCAAGCAGGCGCGTGAAGGGGTGATGGAGTTCCTGCTCATCAACCATCCGCTCGATTGCCCGATCTGCGATCAGGGTGGCGAATGCGACCTGCAGGACCAGAGCCTCGCTTATGGTCGCGGCCACTCGCGCTATGACGAGAACAAGCGCGCGGTCACCGAGAAATATATGGGGCCGATCGTCAAGACGGTGATGACGCGCTGCATCCAGTGCACGCGCTGCATCCGCTTTGCCGAGGAAGTCGCCGGCGTCGAGGAAATCGGCGCGATCGGTCGCGGCGAGGACATGCAGATCGTGTCGTACCTCGAGGGCGCGGTCACGAGCGAGCTTTCGGGCAATGTCGTCGATCTCTGCCCGGTCGGCGCGCTGACCTCGAAGCCCTACGCTTTCGAGGCGCGTCCGTGGGAGCTCAAGAAGACGCTGACGATCGACGTGATGGACGCGGTCGGCACCAACATCCGGCTCGACAGCCGCGGTCGCCAGGTGCTGCGCGCCGTGCCGCGGATCAACGAGGACGTGAACGAGGAGTGGGCGAGCGACAAGACTCGCCACGCCGTCGACGGCCTGGTGCGCAAGCGCCTCGACACGCCGTACATCCGCAAGGACGGCCGCCTGACCAAGGCGACGTGGGACGAGGCGTTCGCTGCCATCGCCGCAATCGACGCGGGGTCTAGCGTAGCTGCCGTTGCGGGTGACCTGGTCGACGCCGAGACGATGTATGCCGCCAAGGCGCTGCTCGCGAGCATGGGGTCGACCCTGCTCGAAGGCCGCCAGACCGGCATGGATTACGACACGTCGAGCCTCGCCGCGGTCAATTTCAACACGACGATCGCCGGCACCGAAAAGGCCGACGTGATCCTGCTCGTCGGCAGCAATCTGCGCTGGGAAGCGCCGCTGGTGAACACGCGGATCCGCAAGGCGATCAAGAAGGGCGCGAAGGTCTTCGCGATCGGGCCGGAAACCGAGCTGACCTACAAGGTCGAATGGCTCGGCGCCGATCTGGCGCTGCTCGGCAATCTGCCGGAAGCTGTCACCGAGGCATTTGCTTCGGCAGAGCGTCCGATGGTGATCGTCGGTGGGGCAGGGCTCAAGGCGCTCGGCGCCGCGCTCGCGCTGGTTTCGCCGCTTGGCCTCGTCAAGGATGCGTGGAACGGCTTCAACGTCGTTCATATGGCGGCGAGCCGGATGGGCGGACTGATGCTCGGCTTCGCGCAGAAGGGCGGCATCGCCGATCTCGTCGCGGCGGCGCCTAAGCTCGTTTTCTTCCTCGGCGCGGACGAAGTCGATTTCAGCAAATTCGCTGGCAGCTTCAAGGTCTATGTCGGCCATCACGGCGACAAGGGCGCGGCGGCGGCCGACGTGATCCTGCCGGGCGCGAGCTATGCCGAGAAGTCGGGCACCTACGTCAATCTCGAAGGTCGCGTTCAGCGCGGCGAGCGGGCTGTGTTCCCCCCGGGCGACGCGCGTGACGACTGGACGATCCTGCGCGCGCTCTCGGCTGTGCTCGACAAGACGCTGCCATTCGACACGATCGAGGAACTGCGCGCCAACATGGGCTCCGATACGCCTTCGCTCGCGACGCTCGGCCTCGCCAGCTTCGACTGGGCACCACCCGCGCTCGACGCGAGCGTGACTGGCGAGATCACCGGCTATCCGATCCAGGACTTCTACTTGACCAACGCGATCTGCCGCGCGAGCCCGACGATGCAGCGCTGCTCGTCAGAACTCGTCCACGGTGTCGACTATGCGGAGGCAGCGGAATGACCTCCTTCTTCACCTATCGTTTCGGCTGGGACTATGGCTGGGCGTGGTTCGCCGCCACGCTGATGGACATCCTGCTCGTCGCGCTGCCGCTGATGCTGTCGGTCGCGATGATCATCTATGCCGATCGCAAGATCTGGGCGTCGATGGCGCTGCGCCGCGGCCCCAACGTCGTCGGGCCGTTCGGCCTGCTCCAGTCATTTGCCGACGGTCTGAAGGTGTTCCTGCAGGAAACCATCATCCCGTCCGCGTCGAACAAGGTGCTCTTCCTGCTCGCGCCGATCATCACCTTCACGGTGGCACTGATCGTGTGGGCGGTGGTGCCGTTCGATGCGCGCGCCGCGATCGCCGACATCAATGTCGGCCTGCTCTACGTGCTCGCGGCCTCGTCGCTCGGCGTGTACGGCATCATCCTCGCCGGCTGGTCGTCCAACTCGAAATATCCGTTCTACTCGGCGATCCGCGCCGCGGCGCAGATGGTATCGTATGAAGTCGCGATCGGCTTCGTGCTGATCTCGATCGTGCTGTGGACCGGCAGCTTCAACCTGACGAATATCGTCCAGGCGCAGAAGGGCATGGGCTTCGGCCTGATCAACGGCTTCTTCATCAACCCGTTGCTGTTCCCGATGGCGGTGGTGTTCTTCATCTCGTCGCTCGCCGAGACGCAGCGTGCGCCGTTCGATTTGACCGAGGCGGAGAGCGAGCTCGTCGCCGGCTACCAGACCGAATATTCGTCGATGTCGTTCGCGCTCTACTGGCTTGGCGAATATGCCAACGTCATCCTGATGTGCACGCTCAACGCGACGCTGTTCTGGGGTGGCTATCTGCCGCCGCTCGACATCCCGATCCTGTACATGGTGCCGGGGATCCTCTGGCTCTTCCTCAAGATGCTGGTGTTCTTCTTCCTGTTCAGCTGGGTGAAGGCGACCGTGCCGCGCTATCGCTACGACCAGCTGATGCGGCTGGGCTGGAAGATTTTCCTTCCGCTGTCGCTGTTCTGGGTGTTCCTCGTCTCGGGCGTGCTGATGCTGACCCGCGTCGGCACCGAGTGTGCGCCGCAGGACCGGGTCTATTCCAAGCAATATCTCTATGACGATGGTCGTCAGCGCTATCCTACCGATGGCGTGTGCCAGACCGCGTCCGCGAACCAGACGGAGAAGCGCTCGTGAACATCGGGCAGATCATCAAGTCGTACACGCTCTGGGAATTTCTCAAGGCGCACACGCTGACCTTGAAATATTTCTTCAAGGCCAAGGCGACGATCAACTATCCGTTCGAAAAGAATCCGATCTCGCCGCGCTTCCGTGGCGAGCACGTGCTGCGGCGCTATCCGAACGGCGAGGAACGCTGCATCGCGTGCAAGCTGTGCGAGGCGGTGTGCCCGGCGCAGGCGATCACGATCGAGGCCGAACCGCGCGACGACGGCAGCCGCCGCACGACGCGCTACGACATCGACATGACCAAGTGCATCTTCTGCGGCCTGTGCCAGGAAGCCTGCCCGGTCGACGCCGTCGTCGAAGGCCCGAACTTCGAATACGCGACCGAAACGCGCGAAGAGCTGATCTACGACAAGGCGAAACTGCTCGCCAACGGCGACCGCTGGGAAAGCGCCATCGCGGCGAACCTTGCCGCCGATGCACCGTACCGTTAAGCGCCACGCGACTTAGAGGGGCCCACTGATTCCGTGATCCAAGCAATCGCCTTTTACCTGTTCGCTGGTCTGGTCATCGCGTCCGCCGCGCTGACCATCACCGCGCGCAATCCGGTGCACGCCGTGCTGTGGCTGATCCTGGCCTTCTTCAACGCTGCCGGCCTCATGGTCCTAGTCGGCGCCGAGTTCATCGCGATGCTGCTCGTCATCGTCTACGTCGGCGCGGTCGCGGTGCTGTTCCTGTTCGTCGTGATGATGCTCAACATCGACTTTGCTGAGCTGCGCGCCGGGTTCGCCAAATATGCAGCGATCGGCGCGGTGTTCGCGGTCGGTCTCGCCGCCGAGATCATGGTCGCGTTCGGTGCCTGGAGCGCCGGCAAGATCGAGCTCGCGCGCCGCGCCGCGCCGACGCCCGACACGCTGCCCAACATCGAGGCGCTCGGGATGCTGCTCTACACGCGCTATCTGTTCGTGTTCGAGGGCGCGGGTCTCGTGCTGCTTGTCGCGATGATCGGCGCGATCGTGCTGACGCACCGCGAGCGCAAGGGTGCGCGCGCGCAGAATGTCAGCCGCCAGAACGCACGGCGTCCGCAGGATGCCACGCGCAACACGCAACCTACCGTCGGCAAGGGAATTGAGCTGTGATTGGTCTCGGCCATTATCTCGTGGTCGGCGCGATCCTGTTCGCGCTTGGCGTGCTCGGCATCATCGCCAACCGCAAGAACCTCATCGTCATGCTGATGGCGGTCGAGCTGATCCTGCTCGCGGTAAACCTCAACTTCGTCGCCTTCTCGGGGTATCTCCACGATCTCGTCGGCCAGGTGTTCGCGATGTTCGTGCTGACCGTCGCGGCGGGTGAGGCCGCGATCGGGCTCGCCATTCTCGTCATCTATTTCCGTAGCCGCGGGACGATCTCGGTCGACGACGCCAACCGGATGCAGGGGTAAATTTCGTGATCCTCTTCATCGTCTTCCTGCCGCTGCTCGCGGCGATCGTCGCGGGCTTCGCGAACAAGAGCTTCGGCGCGATCCTGCCAAAGGTCGTGACGACCGGCGCACTGTTCGCGTCATGCGCGCTGAGCTGGCCGATCTTCATCCATTACCTCGGTGGTGGCGAAGCGACGGTCACGCCGGTGCTCGACTGGATCCATTCGGGCGATATGCGGATCGACTGGTCGCTGCGCGTCGATGCGCTGACCGCGGTGATGCTCGTTGTCGTCACGTCGGTGTCGGCGCTCGTCCATCTGTATAGCTGGGGCTATATGGAGGAGGATCCCGACCAGCCGCGCTTCTTCGCGTATCTGTCGCTGTTCACCTTCGCGATGCTGATGCTGGTGACCGCCGACAACCTGGTCCAGATGTTCTTCGGCTGGGAAGGCGTGGGTCTCGCATCCTACCTCCTGATCGGTTTCTGGTTCCGCAAGCCGAGCGCCAACGCTGCCGCGATCAAGGCGTTCGTCGTCAACCGCGTCGGCGATCTCGGCTTCATGCTCGGCATCTTCGGCACCTATCTGGTGTTCAACACCGTCTCGATTCCCGAGATCCTGCGGCTTGCGCCCGGGATGGCCGGGTCGACGATCGGCTTCTTCGGCGGCCGCTTCGATACGATGACGGTGCTCTGCCTGCTGCTGTTCGTCGGCGCGATGGGCAAGTCGGCGCAGCTCGGGCTCCACACCTGGCTGCCCGACGCGATGGAAGGCCCGACCCCGGTGTCGGCGCTGATCCACGCGGCGACGATGGTCACCGCGGGCGTGTTCATGGTGTGCCGCCTGTCGCCGATGTTCGAGACCTCGCCGTTCGCGCTGACCGTCGTGATGACGGTGGGTGCCGCGACCTGCCTGTTCGCGGCGACGGTCGGGCTGGTGCAGACCGACATCAAGCGCGTGATCGCTTATTCGACATGCTCGCAGCTCGGCTACATGTTCTTCGCCGCTGGCTGTGGCGCGTATGGCGCCGCGATGTTCCACCTCTTCACGCACGCTTTCTTCAAGGCGTTGCTGTTCCTCGGTGCGGGTTCGGTGATCCATTCGATGCATCACGAGCAGGACATGCGCTATTATGGCGGCCTGCGGAAATCGATCCCGATCACCTTCTGGGGAATGATGATGGGCACGCTGGCGATCACCGGCGTCGGCATTCCCGCCGTGTTCGGCAACCCGCTCGCGATCGGTTTTGCGGGCTTCCATTCGAAGGATGCGATCATCGAGGCGGCCTGGGCTTCGGGCCAGCATGGCGCGTCGATCGTCGGGATCATCGTCGCGCTGCTGACGAGCTTCTACTCGTGGCGCCTGATGTTCCTGACCTTCTGGGGCAAGCCGCGCTGGGAGCAGTCCGAGCATATCCAGCATGCCATCCACGATGCGCATGGCCACGGCCATGACGACCAAGGTACGACTGCCGCGCATGCGCACCACGGCGAAGCCGCCGAGGAAGGGCAGGGCAGTGAGCCGCATGCTCACGATCATGGCCATGGCCACGGGCACGTCGTCCAGGCGCATCCGGTGTTCACCACGCATGGCGATGGCACGGGCGGCTATCATCCACACGAGAGCCCGTTCCCGATTCTGCTGCCGCTGATCATCCTGTCGATCGGTGCCATCGCTGCGGGCTTCGTGTTCCACGGCTATTTCATCGAGCCGAGCGCGGGCGATGAATATTGGCACGGCGCGATCGCGTTCCGCGAGCATCTGATGCACGCGATGCACGAAGTGCCGCTCGGTGTGAAACTGTCGGCGTCGATCGCGATGCTGACCGGGTTGCTCGGCGCCTACATCTTCTACATCCGCTCGCCGCACGCGCCGCGGAAGCTCGCCGAGACCTATGCCCCGGTCTACGACTTCCTGCTCAACAAATGGTATTTCGACGAGCTCTACAATCTGCTCCTCGTCAAACCCGCTTTTGCCATCGGCCGCTTCTTCTGGCACCGCGGTGACGAGCAGACGATCGATCGGCTCGGCCCCAACGGCTCGGCTTGGGTCGTGTCGCAAGGCTCGCGCGTCGCTGGAAAGCTGCAAACTGGATATGTCTACACTTATGCCTTTGTCATGCTGCTCGGTCTGACCGGCGCCGTCACCTGGGCGATCACGCGATGAGCGCGCGCCTCAACATCGTCGCCCCGGCGCCGGGGCACCCCAAAAAGTATTACTTTTTGGGGTGCCCGCAGGCCGGGGCCGGCCAGCCGAACGGGGCTGACGCCGGACACACCAACGCAGCGACCCCGGCCTTCGCCGGGGTGACGGGGATATAATGACCGGTTTCCCCATCCTCTCCGTGATGCTCGCCATCCCCGCTCTTGCGGCGGTTGCGTGCCTCTTCGTCAGTGCGCAGGGCGCACGCTGGATCGCGCTGATCGCGACGCTGATCGATTTCGTGCTCGGGATCGGCCTGTGGGCGAGCTTCGACATCGGCGGTCCACAGTGGCAGTTCGTCGAGAATGCCGGCAGCCTCGGCGTGTTCAGCTGGAAGCTCGGCCTCGACGGCTTCGCGCTGCTGCTGGTCATGCTCAGCGTCTTCCTGATGCCGATCTGCATCGGCGCGAGCTGGGTCGCGATCGAGAAGCGCGTCCAGGAATATATGGCGGCGTTCCTCATCACCGAAGTGCTGATGATCGGCACCTTCGCGGCGCAGGACCTGTTCCTGTTCTACATCTTCTTCGAAGCCGGCCTGATCCCGATGTACCTGATCATCGGCATCTGGGGCGGCGCGAACCGGATCTACGCGTCGTACAAATTCTTCCTCTACACGTTGCTCGGCTCGCTGCTGATGCTCGTCGCGATGCTGTGGATGGTGAATTTTGCCGGCACCTCGGACATCCCGACTTTGCTCAACACCGATTTCCCGGTGCAGGTGCAGACGTGGCTGTGGCTCGCCTTCTTCGCCTCGTTTGCGGTGAAGATGCCGATGTGGCCGTTCCACACCTGGCTTCCCGACGCGCACGTGCAGGCGCCGACCGCAGGGTCGGTGATCCTGGCGGGCGTGCTGCTGAAGCTCGGCGGATACGGCTTCCTGCGCTTCTCGCTGCCGATGTTCCCCGAAGCCTCGGCACAGCTGACCTGGCTGATCCTTGCTTTGTCGGCCGTCGCGGTGATCTACACCTCGCTCGTCGCGCTGGTGCAGTCCGACATGAAGAAGCTGATCGCCTATTCGTCGGTCGCGCACATGGCGATCGTGACGATCGGCCTGTTCGCCTTCAACCGGCAGGGCATCGAGGGCGCGATGATCGTCATGCTGTCGCATGGCCTCGTCTCGGCGGCTTTGTTCCTGTGCGTCGGCGTAATCTACGACCGGCTCCATACCCGCGAGATCTCGCGCTATGGCGGCCTGGCGATCAACATGCCGCGGTATGCGCTGCTGTTCCTGTTCTTCACGATGGCCTCGATCGGCCTGCCGGGGACGAGCGGCTTCGTCGGCGAGTTCCTCTCGCTCGCCGGGACCTACCGCGTCTCCACTACTGCCACCTTGCTCTGCACGACGGGCATCATCCTGGGTGCCGCCTACATGCTCTACCTCTACCGCCGTGTCGTATTCGGCGAGATCGTTCATGACGACGTTCGTGCGATGAAGGACATCAGCTTGCGCGAAATGGCGTTGCTGGCGCCGATCGCTGCGGTCGCTCTGTGGATGGGCGTCTATCCGGAAAGCTTCCTCGCCCCGATGCGCAGCGATGTCGCGACGCTCGAGGCACGGATCGCACGCGCGACGCCCAAGGGTGACTCGCTGCCGACGCCGGGCAAGGCTCCGGCCACACCCGCGGCACATGCGGAGGCACGGCCATGAACGCTTCGCTGTTGATGACGCTGCCCGAGCTGGTGCTCGCGGTAGGTGCGATCGCGCTGATGCTGGTGTCCGCCTGGGGCGGGCAGGGCTCGACGCGGCTGGTGTCGTGGGCCTCGGTCGCGGTGCTGATCGGCGCCGGGCTGGCGTTGCTGGGGCCTGCGTCCAAGGGTGGTGCTGCGTTCGAAGGGCTGTACCGCGCCGATGCCTTTGCGGCTTACGCCAAGGTGCTGATCTACGTTGCCTCGGCGGTTGCGATCCTGATCGCGCCGCGCTTCTTCGCGCAGGGGCGCGGTGACGATCTGCGTCCCGAATATCCGGTGCTGATCCTGCTCTCCGCAGCGGGCATGGGCATGATGGTGTCGGCGGGCGATCTGCTGACGCTCTATGTCGGTCTCGAGCTGCAGAGCCTTGCGGCGTACGTGCTGGCGAGCTTCATGCGGCGCGATACGCGTTCGGCTGAAGCGGGCCTCAAGTATTTCGTGCTCGGCGCGCTGGCGAGCGGCATCCTGCTCTACGGGATCAGCCTCGTGTACGGCTTCAGCGGCACGACGCTCTTCTCGTCGATCGCGACGGCGTATGGCGCGGGCCATTCGCTCGGCCTGACCTTCGGCCTGGTGTTCGTGTTCGCCGGCCTCGCCTTCAAGATGAGCGCGGTGCCGTTCCACATGTGGACGCCCGACGTATATGAAGGCGCGCCGACCCCTGTCACGACCTTCTTCGCGTCGGCGCCGAAGGTTGCGGCGGTCGCGCTCGCGGTGCGCGTCGCGATCGAGGCGATGGGCCCGGCGACCGACCAGTGGCGCCAGATCGTGATCTTCGCGTCGCTCGCGTCGATCATCTTCGGCGCGGTCGCGGCGATCGGCCAGACCAACGTCAAGCGACTGCTGGCCTACTCGTCGATCAACAATGTCGGCTTCCTGCTCGTCGGCCTTGCCGCCGGCACGCAGGAGGGCGTCGCGTCGGTGCTGTTCTACCTCACCGTCTATGTCGTGATGACGCTCGGCAGCTTCGTCGTCGTCCTGCAGATGAAGGATGCCGAGGGCCAGCCGGTCGAGACGCTGGCGAGCTTGGCTGGCCTGTCCCGCGCGCGGCCGGGACTGGCGCTGGCGATGGCGATCTTCATGTTCTCGCTCGCGGGTATCCCGCCGTTGCTGGGCTTCAACGCCAAGCTGGCGGTGTTTACAGCAGCCGTGAATGCGGGGCTCTATCCGCTGGCCGTGGTCGGCTTCGTCGCCTCGGTGATCGGTGCGTACTATTATCTGCGCGTCATCAAGGTGATGTACTTCGATGAACCTGCCGAGGCCTATTCGGGCCGCGCGACGCCGATCGAGAGCGCGGTAATCGCGGTGTCGGCGGTGTTCGTGTCGCCGATCGGCTGGCTGCTGCTCGCGCCGCTCGGCGTGGCGACGATGTTCGCGGCGAAGGCGCTGTTCTGACGGCGATGATCCGCACCGTCGCCGAGACGGGGTCTACCAACGCCGATATGCTCCTCCTCGCCGCCTCGGGCGCCGAGGAGGGGGTGTGGCTGCGGGCCGAGCGGCAGAGTGGCGGGCGCGGGCGGCAGGGGCGCGTGTGGGCCTCGCCGGTCGGGAATTTCTACGGGTCGACGGTGGTGCGGGTGCACGCTGGGGATCCGGCGGCGGCTACGCTGGCTTTGGTTGCTGCGATTGCCTTGGAAGAGGTGGTTCGCGTCTATCTGACCGATACCGTCGCCCCGGCGGAGGCCGGGGGCGCTGCGTTAGGACATGCACCGGCCGGTGCGCGCGATGCGCCAGCGGCCCCGGCCTGCGCCGGGGCGACGATGTGGATCAAGTGGCCTAACGACTTGCTTCTGAACGGTGCGAAGCTCTCCGGCATTCTGCTCGAACGCTCCGGTGACGCGGTGATCGTCGGGATCGGCATCAATCTCGCGCATCACCCTGACGATACCGATCGGCTGGCCACCAGCCTTTCCGATCACGGCGTAACCCCAGACCCCGCCGACTTCGCCGAAACGCTCGCCGAGGGCTTCGCGCGTTGGGTCGCGATCTGGCGCGGGCAGGGGCTCGCCCCGATCCGCGCGCGCTGGCTCGAGCGCGCGCACCCGGTCGGCACCGCGCTTACCGCGCGGCTGCCTGACGGCCAGGCGATCGACGGGCTGTTCGGCGGGCTCGACGGAGACGGCGCGCTCATCCTGCGCTTGGCGGATGGCGACAGCCGTGTCATTCACGCCGGCGACGTGTTCCTGCTTTAGCTTCCCATCCGTTCGGACAAGGCTCATCCCATGCTGCTCGCGATCGATGCCGGCAACACCAACATCGTCTTCGCCTTGCTCGAAGGCGGCGCGATCAAGGCGCGCTGGCGGATCGCGACCGATCCGCGCCGCACCGCCGACGAATATGCCGTGTGGCTCCACCAGTTGCTCAACCTCGAAGGCTATGACCGCCAGTCGGTGAGCGGCGTGATCATCGCGACCGTCGTCCCGCGCGCGCTCCACAACCTGCAGACGCTCGCGCGGAAATATTTCAACACCGAGCCGCTCGTCGCGGGCGAACCGCCGGTCGAATGGGGTATGGCGCTCGACGTGCTCGAGCCCAAGAGCGTCGGCGCCGATCGCGCCGTCACGATGATCGCGGCGCACGCGCGTCACCCCGGCGACCTGATCGTGATCGATTTCGGCACCGCCACCACGCTCGACGTCGTCGATTATACCGGCGCGTACAAAGGCGGGATCATCGCGCCGGGGATCAATCTGTCGCTCGACGCGCTCGTCACTGCCGCGGCCAAGCTACCGCGCATCGCGATCGAGGCGCCCGCGACCAGCAGCGTGATCGGCCGCGATACCGTCAGCCAGATGCAGATCGGCATCTTCTGGGGCTATGTGGCGATGATCGAGGGGCTCGTCGCGCGGATGAAGGCCGAGGTCGGGCGGCCGATCAAGGTCGTCGCGACGGGTGGTCTCGCGATCCTGTTCGAGCAGCACACCAGCATGTTCGACGTGGTCGAACCCGACCTGACAATTCAGGGGCTGGCGATTCTGTGGGATCGCGCCCATATAGAGGCCTAGAGTCAGCGAGTGTGCGCCGCGTTTCGGAGCCCCGCTTCCCCAACTCTTACGAAATTCCGCGCTTAACAGGCGCAAACCCGAAGGCACGCGCTTGGCGCGGCCGAAATGAAAGTACCGATTCTACGTGACGAAACCAAAGAACGAGCTTCTCTTCCTGGCCCTTGGCGGGTCGGGCGAAATCGGCATGAACGTCAATCTCTACGGCTGCGAAGGCAAGTGGCTGATGGTCGATTGCGGCATCACCTTCGCCGATCCGCAATATCCCGGCATCGACGTGATCCTGCCCGACCTGCAGTTCATCGAGGAGCGCCTCGACGATCTGGTCGGCATCGTGCTGACGCATGGTCATGAAGACCATATCGGCGCGCTGCCGTATCTCGCCGAGGACCTCGGTGTGCCGCTCTACGCGACGCCGTTCACGGCTGGCCTGATCCGCGGCAAGCTCGAGGAAGAGGGCAACGCCAACCGCGTCAAGCTGCGCGTGATCCAGCCCAATGCGCCGTTCGACCTCGGGCCGTTCGGCGTGACCTTCGTGCCGATGTCGCACTCGATTCCCGAGGCGAGCGCGTTGCTGATCGACACGCCCTACGGCCGGATCTTCCACACCGGCGACTGGAAGCTCGATGCGGCGCCCGTCATCGGCCATCCGTCGAGCCCGGCCGAACTCGCCGCGATCGGCGAGGACGGTATCCTGGCGCTGGTCTGCGACTCGACCAACATCTTCAACAACGAGGCTTCGGGCTCGGAGAGCGACGTGTTCTCGGGGCTGATGGACGTGATCAGTAAGGCCAAGGGCCGCGTGATGGTCACGTCGTTCGCGTCGAACGCCGCGCGTCTCCACACGCTGGGCAAGGTTGCGATCGAGACGGGTCGCTCGCTCTGCGTCCAGGGCCGCTCGCTCGACCGGATCCTCAAGGTTGCGCGTGCGACGGGCTATCTCAAGGACTTCCCCGAGACGATCGACGCCGAGGCCGCGATGCGGCTGCCGCGCGACAAGGTGCTCGTCGTCGCGACGGGCGGGCAGGGCGAGGAACGCGCCGCGCTCGCGCGCGTCGCCAATGGCCAGCACCCGATCGCGCTGGCGAGCGGAGACACCGTCGTCTTCTCGTCGAAGCAGATCCCCGGTAACGAAGTTGCGATCGGTCGCATCCAGAACCAGCTCGCCGCCAAGGGCGTGATCATGATCACCGACCGCCAGGCGCATGTCCATGTGTCGGGCCATCCGGGTCGCCCCGAGCTGCTCCAGATGTACCGCTGGATGAAGCCCGAGATCCTGATGCCGGTGCACGGCGAAATGCGCCATCTGATGGAGCATGCGCGCTTCGGCCTGTCCGAGAGCATTCCGCGCGCGCTGGTGCAGACCAATGGCGACATCGTGCGGCTCGCGCCGGGTGCGCCGACCAAGATCGGCAATGCGCCGGTCGGCCGGCTCGTGCTCGACGGCGACGTGATCTTGCCGGGTGATGGCCAGACGATCAACGAGCGCCGCAAGCTCGCGCTCAACGGGCAGATCTCGGTCGCGGTCGCGATCGGGTCGCGTGGGCTGATCGGCACGCCGCAAGTCCGCATCCAGGGCATCCCGGTCGAGGAAGACCGCGAGCCGTTCCTCGAGGAAACCGTCAGCGCGGTGATCGCGGCGACCAAGCAGGGCGGGCGCGACCGTGACAAGCTGCGCGAGCAGATCCGCCTCGCCACGCGCAAGGTCGCGACGCGCTGGACCGGCAAGAAGCCGAACGTCGACGTGCTGCTGATCGAGGCGTAAGACAACGCCGCTGCCCTTCCCTTGATCGGGAGGGGCGAACCTATCGGGCTCGGGACGGGATCAAGACCAATGCGGTGGACTTCGGCGCTGGCGATCTACTTCCTGTTCTGGGCCTTTTCGGTGTTCTTCGTGCTGCCGTTCGGCGTGAAGACCAGTGATGAAGCCGGCGTCGAGCGCATCCCCGGCCAGGCCGAAAGCGCGCCGCACGAATTCAACCCCGGTCGGATCGCCAAGCGCGTGACGATCCTCGCGACGATCCTGTGGTCGCTCTACATGCTCAACTTCCATTTCGGCTGGCTCACGCCGCAAATGCTCGACGTGTTCGGCACGTGGAACGGCGTCGAATAAAGGGACCGCCGCGGCGACGATTTTCACATCGTTCTGCATCCGTTATTAACCCGCTGTCGGTACCATGGCTGCGGGAAACGGGGCAGGTCATGAAGTTCGGGCGGACGCAACAGGGGGCGATGGACGGTTCTGAGAGCGGCACGCCGTTCAAGGAGATCGCTGCGAGTGTCCTTGCATTTCTTGACGATCAGTCGCTCGATCCGACTCCGGGGAATTACGAACTGGGGTTCCTCTATTGCACCGATCCCGAGAGTCTTGCCGCCCGCTCGGTCGACGGCGTCCTGACGTCCGGTGCAAAGCTGCGGCAGGACCAGGCCGATTATATCCTCGGCGCCTATCACGCCTTGGTACGAACGCAGCGAGCTTCGCCAGAGGCCGCGCCCGAGGCCGAAACCAGGACCGGCGCACGGTTGCGTCACCAGACGCTTCAGCTCCACGACCTGGCCTCCGATGCAGTGTCGGTCACCGGGCAGTTCGGGCGCGATCTCACAGCAGAGCTCGACCAGATCGAGGTCGAATCGCTGCCGATCGCGCGGACGATCTCGACGATGATCGCGCGGTCGAGCGATGCCGAGCGCAACCTCGTCGCGGCGCTGAAGGAGATCGACGCCTTGCATGCCGAGGTCGCCGCCGCGCAGAACGATGCGCTGCGCGACTCGCTGACCGGGCTCGCCAATCGGCGTGGGTTCGCCGCCGAACTCACCAAGGGGCCGGGCGATGCGCCGCTCGCCTTGGCGATTTGCGATATCGACCGGTTCAAGGCGATCAACGATCGCCACGGGCATCCCGTCGGCGATCGCGTGATCAAGGCGGTTGCCGAGTCGATTGCGCGCAGCTGCGCACCGCACGTCGTATCGCGCTGGGGTGGGGAGGAATTCGTCATCCTGATGGACGGCGTCACGCTCGATGAGGCGCACGCGATCGTCGCGACCGCAAACCAGGCGCTGCAGAAGCGCGCGTTCCGGATCCGGGAATCGGGCGAAGCGCTTGCTCCGATCAGCTTTTCTGCAGGGATCGTGCTGACGCAGCGGACCCGGGCGCTCGACGCGATCGCCGCCGCGGACTTGCTGCTGTACCGCGCGAAGCAGGCGGGGCGAAACACGGTGTATGTCCAGGATACCGCGCTCGCCGCCTGACCCGCGCGCTTATTTCGCCGGCGCTGCCGCAGCAGCACGCCCTGCGTCGATCTCCGCACCCCAGGGATCGCGATGCGCGTCGGCTTTGCCGTCTGCGCCGAAATCCATGATCATGTCGTTCGCACGTGTGTAGCGCGGCCAGACGGGAAGGCCCGCGCCGTTGGGCGTGCCGGTCCTGGCGAAGGTGACGATCGCGCGGCTGATCGCCTTTGCGACCGCGACGTCCGCGGGGGTCGTCGCAGCACCATATTTGATTGCGGCGGTATCGAGGAAGAACGGAATATCGGTCGCGTGCTGGGCGCCGGGCTTGCCGATCGAGGTGGCGACATAGCTGAAGCGATACCCCCAGACCGGCACGCCTGCCTCGGCGAGCATTGCCGAAATATCGCGCGCGCCGGCAATCATCCCTCCGGTCTTGCCGCCCATGTCGGCGCTCGTCGCGCCGATCAATATCGGCACCTTGGCGAAGCGGCCGGTCGTATAGGCCTGCCGCGTATCGACCACCACGGTTCCGTCGGTGAAGGGGCCGCCATACGTGGCCGGCCCGGGCTTGGGTTGGAACAGCTCGATCAAGCTGAGCCCATCGGTGACTTGGTCGGCGCTCAACGCGCGCAATTTGGCGAGTGCGTCGGGTGCGGCGGGGTCGATGCCGTGCGTCTTGGCGAAGGTCATGCCGATCTGCTCGGCAGTCGCGAGCGGCTTGCCGGGCTCGACGGCGGCGTCACCACCCGACATCACGATCGCCTTGGCGAACAGGCCGGACGCCAGCGGCGACGTCACCAGCGCATGGACTGAGCGGCCGCCGGCGCTTTCGCCGATGATCGTGACGTTCGTCGGATCGCCGCCGAAGCGCGCGACGTTGCGCTGCACCCATTGCAGCGCCGCGATCTGGTCCATGATGCCGTAATTGCCGAGCCGTCCGCCGTCGGCATTGGCCTTGGTCAGCTGCGGCAGAGCGAAGGTGCCGAACCGCCCGACGCGGTAGTTGAAGCTGACGAAGACGACCCCCTGCCGCGCGAGCGCCGCGCCGGCATAGGTCGGCGGCGAGGCCCCGCCATTGACGAACCCGCCGCCATAGATCCACACGATCACCGGCAGTTTCGCAGCCGCCGCGGCGGGTTTCCAGACATTGGCGTAGAGGCAGTCCTCGGCCGGCTGCGTGCCGAGCGGGGCGGCGTCGCTGGGGAAGGGCAGCTGCATGCAGTCGTGCGCATAGGCGGTCGCGTCGCGAACGCCTGTCCACGGCGATACGGGTTGCGGTGCGCGCCAGCGCAACGCGCCGATCGGCGGTGCGGCAAAGGGAATGCCCTTCCAGCTGGCGACGCCCTCGGTGAGGGCTCCGCGAACGCTGCCCGTGTCGGTCTGCACGACTGGCGGCGTTTCGCTGTGCGCGACGGCAGGCGCGGCGAGGGCAAGGCCCGCAAGCAAGGCGATCAGGCGGTGCGATGTCATCTGGTGCGTCCCCTCGTTGAGCGGAGGACGCTACGCGATTGTCGGCAACGATGCGAGGTCGCTCCGTCGCGCGAATGGCGTGGGTGGATCAAGCGCGCAGGCGGGTAGCGACTTGCGGCGATCGGCACGACGAGCGGATACGCTCGATGAAGTACGAGGTTCGGTGTCCTGACAGACTGCCGTCCACGCGATCGATGCGGACGAAGTGTAGGGGCGTTTGCACGCCCCTACACCGATCGTCAGAAGTTGGCGGTGAAGCCGATCGCGATGTTGCGGCCCAGGCTGTCGTAGCGCGCCGGGATGGTGTTGCTGCGCGCGAGGCTGATGTCGTACGAATTCGGCAGGATCGGCGCCGATTTGTCGAGCAGGTTGTTCGAGATGAGACGCAGGCTGTAGCGCTTGGCGATGTTGAAGGTCAGCGCGAGATCGAAATAGCTGATTGGAGCGATCCGATAGAAGGTCGTCTGCGCGCGGTCGGGCGTGCCGCCGATTGCAGGATCGCCCGAATTGTTGGCACTCGTCAACGAACCCACATAGCGCCAGTTGAACGAGGCGTTGAACACACCGTTGGGCGTCGTGTACGTCGTGCGCAGCCCGTGGCTCCACTTCGGCAGCAGCTGGCTGCAGCCATTGCCATAATAGCCCGCGCAGTTGCGCTGCGGCTGGAGCGGCGAATCCTGGCCGCCGGCAAAGGTGGTGAGCGAGCCGTTGAAGCTCATGTCGAGCTTGCCGACCGAGCCCAAGCGCACGCCGTACTGCCCCTGGAAATCATAGCCGCGCGAGATCGAGAAGTAATAATTGGTCGTGCCCGCGCGAATGAAGCCGCTGGTCGGGTTGGTGTTGGCGGTGGCGTACAAGGTGCCATTGGCGGCGCGGACGATCCCCGAACAGAAGAACGGATCGCCGTTCGACCGCATGCAGCCATCGGTGTAATAGCTGTCGTCGTTATAGCCGAGCGAGTTGTTGATCTTGATCCGATAGCGATCGACCGACAGCACCAGGCCAGGAACGAAGCTTGGCTTGAGGATGATGCCATAGGTCTGGGTGTAGGCGGTCTCGGGACTGGCGGTGAAGCCGCCCGACCGGACCGTGCACTGATTGTCCGGGCACAGCAGCAGCGCGCTGCCATACAGCGCGTCGGACAGGCCAGTCGCGCGGCACACCGCCTGCGACGCGAGCGGCGCGGTGGTGGTGATCGTCTGGCCGGGACGCGCCGGGTCGGCGATCAGGCGCGGGACGGGCGCGCAGAAATCGTTTTGCGAGCCGCCCTGCTTGCTGAAGTTGATGTTGGTCGCCTGATACGTCTCGGTCACCGTCGGCGCGCGCTGCGCCTTGTTGAACGAGGCGCGCAGCACGATGTCGCGGACCGGTGAATAGAGGCCCTCGAGCTTCCACGTCGTGAATTTGTCGGGATTGGTATTGTACTTCGACAGGCGGAAGCCGCCATTGACTTGCAATTGCTCGATGAACGGCTTGTGTTGGACGAGCGGCGCCTGGAGCTCGATATTTCCGGTATAGTGTAGCAGACTAACCAAGCTATAGCCTGACTCATTGAGGAGCCGGAAAAGAGGTTGCGTTGTGGTCCGGAAGCGATTCATGTTCCAACATGATCCG